>NZ_RSCK01000074.1:0-32491 GCF_003991895.1 Chroococcidiopsis cubana SAG 39.79 | reverse complement strand
GCAGCTATTTATGCTGTTATGACTCGAATTATGCTACGTCGCCTATCTGCTTAAAGGTTTACTTTATAAATAGGTTCTAAGAGTTTTTTTACCTGCTATTAAACCGCCGTAAGTTGAGCAAATAGGACAAGTAGGTAAAGCGCAGGTTTCAGGTATGCCACACTTAAGTTTATCTCCTAGCAATTCACCAGTGCAGACAGGCGACCAAATTAAACTACGTCGTTCAACACCACGTCGTTTTGTTGGGGAAATGTAGCATTTTTCTAAAGAGAGTCCATCTTTGGTTGTTAGTTTTACTGTCTCAACCAAGTTAATATTCACCTGTACTTCATGACCGAGATAAAGTTCTTGAGAGCCTTCGAGAATGGCATAAATATCAAAGTGCAGGCGTGCATCGCTAGTTTTAGGAAGTCCAGTTGCCATAATTATTTTTTCTCACTCTTAGTTTTTGCTTTGGTTAGTAGTTCAGGGAACCGAGTGTAAAGAGAAAGTTTGAGATTGTAAGTTAAGTTTTTCCAATCCTTTTCTGCAAGATACTCTTTCTTATGAATGAAATGGTCGTAAACTCTTGTTATATCTTCTGCAAATATGTTTAGCCTTGCTTGTTGAGTTTCTTTATCTATTTCTTCTCTGTCAGAAATAGATACCTCTATTTTTGCCAGTAACTCTTTCAAACGGTCATAGATAAAGCTACAATCTGGATTTCGATAAAATTGTACTTTTGTTATAGTTTTATTTACCTCTTCAAAGGGTTTATAGTAATCACAGAAAAAGTAAGAAAATGCATGACCATCTTCAACCTTTTCGATAAGTTTACTCAATTCGCGCTCCGCATCTTCCTTTGATAAGCACTCACTTGCAATTCTTTTGAATGATTGAGCGAAGGCATAAGTTAAGCCAGTTAAAGCAGCAACATCCTCGTACAAAGTTGCTTTTTGCCATAGTTGATGTTCTTTGTTCATAGTGCTTTCTCTAATCATCTCCCAATATTTTTTGCGGTTTTTTTCTGTCTCAACGACATTTGAGTAGTTAGTAGGTTTTGCCAGTATATAATCTGCCAAATAAGGTAAATCCTGTTGAATGTAGCGTATAGCATCACCCAAGGTCATATTGACATCTTTGTCAGCGTTGATAATTGACTGACCGTAGCTATTCATTAAACCTTTGACAAGAATTAAATGTCTATTGGCTATTAGAATTTTTTGGCTACCTTGGGTAATCAGCCAAAATTCAAAATCTGCTAAAACTTCTACAGGAAAGATTGAAGCAGCTTTAGCCAGTGCATACTGCACTTGACCCATTTTTTGAGAGGCAATTTCTCCTGTATTTGTGCGATCTGAACTTAAAATTAAATAGCGACCTGCACTCAAATGCATCTCTTTATTTGTCAGCATTCTGAGATAGTCTTTTATTTTTAACTCAGAAATTGTACTGCCACTAAGAGACTTAAGCTGTAAAACAATACTTTCATCTGTCACTTTCAGAGGTGAAGCAAAAGCTAAGGCTGAACAGGAAGCACAAATGTGAGGTCTACCTTCACTCGACGCTGACTGACGACGTTGAGAAGGACGCTCAAACATAAATCTCAAAACTTGCCAGCGTGCATTTTTTGGGTCAAGCTTAACACCGCATGAATAGCAAAATTCTTTACTATCATCTCCAGGCGATCGCGCCTCTCCTAAAATCGGTTCTTCTGTCAGTAGCGGTTGTGGTAATGATTTCTTCGGCTCATTTTCTAACAAGCGATACATCTCTGAAATACATTGAGTAAAGATATCACCACGAGTTGAGTTAATTTGGTCGGTAGCAATTTTTGTAAAGTTTTTAGCAATTTTATAAATTTGCTTAAATTTATCTGGATTTTGTTGCTCATCTAGCCGAACAAATTTGAATGGATCGCCTTCAGACTGCTTGAATAATTCCAATTTTTGCTGAATAGATTCTTGAGAAAGAATCAATATTTTTTTTAATTTTTCTTGTTGCTTTTGTAATTTTCGCTGTTCTGCTTTAGTTAAACTTGATTGGAATAATCGAGTTTCGAGTTGTCTCACCTCTTGCAAAGCTGCGTTTTGTTCTTCTAAGCTTCCACCAAAAGACTTGCGAAAATACTCAGTATATTTCAGAGTTTCCTTGTCTTGCATTGCTTGCTTATTTGTTTTAGAGCTGCGCGTTTTGTCATCTAAATCAAATTCTGTAAGCTCTTTTTCTAATAGATCGATCTGTTTCTGACGGCTATTTTGACGTTCTCCGACATCTCGCACTACTGCAAAATACCAAGCAGCTAATACATTAGATTGATCGTTAGTCAAAATTGGTACATCTAAAGTACTAAATCCCCGTCCAGAGAGAGTTACAGAATTTAGCATTTGAATGAAAGTCTGCACTAACCCTGGTAATTGATGTTTAGTATCTCCATAGGCAGAAAAAGCTACTTTTTCTAGAAACTCTTGCCAAAGTTCTACAAAGCTGGGTATTTGCTTATTAGGAATGAAAACTCTCACATGGCGATCGCTTTCATCAAGTACAACAATTTGATATAGCTTTTGCAAGTATTCTAAAAATCGGTCAATCGCACTTTCAGTACTTAATCTTGCTTGCAGCTCACCAGGTAAAGGAGGTTTGTAGAGAATTTGAATTTTACCAATTTCTTGACTTTGATAAATGACTCGGTTTGCTTCAAACTCAAGCTCTAGCGATACTTTTGTGGTTTGATGAGGTTTTGCTAAGTTCAACTCTCGCTTGAGTCGGGGAGAGTCAAACTGTGCAGCAATTGTTACTGCTTCCGATCGACTTGCTAATGCCATCATCAGAGTGGACTTCTGAACTGATACGACACCACTAGCCAAGGCGCTAATCAGAATTCTGATTTGATTAGTGTCAGTCATTTGATTCATTTAGTTGATGCAATTTCTGAGTGTGGGAGCAGACAGCTGTTTCAATGCCTCCTTTTTTGCCATTACATTGACTCACGTATAGAGCATTTACATTTACACTAGAAATAATGACACAACATTTTCCAAAGTGCAACTACATTTTGTAAATGCCTCGAAAAAAAGACACGATTACACTGTCAATTCCGCCAGGAACCAAGGAAAAACTAGAAGCGATCGCCCGTCGCCTCAATATTCTTTGGGGCAAAGATCCTAGTATTTCGGGCTTAATCGTGGCGATCGCCCAACACGCTGTAGAGGTGGGAAAGCCCTTCACGCTTGACTCTAACCAAGTCAACGCTTTGCAGCAGGCTATCAAAGCGCTTAACGATGCAGGTCAAATTGGCGAATCTCAAACTATACTTACACTTTTATTAGAGCGAGGAAACCTTGATGCATCAATCCGCCAATCATTGCTCAAACAGGCAAGTAAGCTCTTACAAGCATGGCGAAGTCAAATTGATGAGTATAGACAAAAGCAACAACCGTTTTATTTGTTTTATGAAAATTCCCAAGGTGAAGAATTACAGTATACCGTGCGCTATGCCGAACCGCGCTTTTTCGATAAGCGGTATTACTTACTCATATGGTGCGAGGAAACGGAAGATGTAAAAAATTCGATTCCCAACTTACCCGAACTTTGGCACAATCGCACTTTAATCTTCGATCGCATTCGTTTAATCGTACCCGCAAGCGGTGAATGGCGAGAGGGATTAGATCATCTAAAAGTATACTTACACTTTCAGGGTTGGATGGTGAAATCCTATGAACGTAGGGAAGATGACTTAGAAGACGAAACGATTGGGGATGTGCGTCAAGTCGTGCGGCGAGTTGTTAACGAGTTTTGGCTGATTCGAGAAGTCCTGCGTTATCGGCAAGATTGCGTCATTGTATCACCACAGAGTATGCGCGATCGCCTCAAACAAGAACTCCTTGCCATGTGCCAGTTGTACGATATCGAAACCAAAAGTTAAATATGGCAAGGATACGAACTAAAAATGCCGCTTAAGTCTAGATATAGTACATATAATCTAACTGCCGACGAGCGGCAACGCGATCGCACAAGTCTTGGAGCGTATAGTTTTGCCAAACTGCATTCGCCGCCTGTTCTGCTGATTGCCAAATTTCCTCAACTGCGCCTCGTTCTGCTCCTTCAGCAGTGCTTTGCTCTACAGAAGATGCGATATCTAATCCTTCAATACATCGCAAAGCATCTAGCAGCGTAATTTGGCGTGGTTCGCGTGCCAGGATGTAACCACCCTTAGCTCCACGGATACCCTTAATCAGTCCGCCTCGCCGCAATATTGCCAGCAGTTGATCCAAATAACGCTCTGGTATATCTCGTCTGGCTGCTATCTGCCGAATTTGGAGCAACTGAGCGCTCTGATAAGCATTCGCCAACTCTAACAGCGCCAGCAGTGCATATTCAGATTTGCTCGAAAGTTCCATTGGAAAAACTAGCCGGAAAGGACGATGTTTTTACTTTAGGTGACAAGATGGCGCGAAACAAATAGAGTTTCTTATCAGCATGATAAACAAAATTCATCGATCCTGACCAGTATCAAAGCGATCGCATATCCCAGCGACACGAACAAAGCCCCCTCAATCTATGGATTGATGCATAGGTAGCGTCACGATAAATTTTGCTCCTTGGCTTGGCTTACTTTCAGCTGCAATACTGCCACCATGCCGCTCGACAATCTTACGGCAAATTGCCAAACCTATACCCGTACCTTCGTACTCGCTGCGACCGTGCAACCGTTGAAAAACTTGAAAAATGCGATCGCAATACTTTTGGTCAAAACCAATACCGTTATCCTCAACTGTAATTTGACAAAGATAAGTATTTAGTAAATTCTCAGTTAATTGTTCTCGATTATCGATAATTTGACTGTATATCTTCACACGAGGAGGTTCGTTTTTTCGCCGAAATTTGAGGGCGTTGCCAATCAAATTCTGCAATAACTGACGCATTTGTAACGGGTCGGCATGAATGCTTGGCAGCTCGCTCAGCTCCACCTGCGCCTCAGTTTGTTGAATTAACACTTCTAAATCTGATAGTACCTCTTTTGCTACCTTGGCAAGATTCACTGCAACGAAGGGTTGCGCTCTAGTTGTAATTCGTGAAAATACGAGCAAATCGTCAATTAAAATCTGCATTCTCTGGGCTGCATTTTGCATCCGTCTTATATAGTCAGCCCCCTGTTCGTTCAGCAGCTCGCCATACTTTTCTTGAAGTCTGTTGCCAAATGCTTGAATCTTGCGCAATGGTTCTTGCAGATCGTGAGAGGCGATCGAAGCAAACTGTTGCAGTTCGGCATTCGATCGCGCTAGCTCCTGAGAGTAGCGAGTTTCTTGTTCTAAAAGTTGAGCTTGAGTTATGGCAATACCAATTTGATCGGCTAGCTGTCCCAGCAACTCTGTCTCAAAATCAGTCCAGTCTCGCGAGCTACTGCATTGATGAGCAATTAATAGACCCCAGAGTTCTGCTTTGGTAATAATCGGCACGACCAGTTTTGCTTTAACTTGGAATTGCCGCATAAATTCAACTAAACACGGCGCAATGTTTTCTTCCCGTTCCACATCGGCAATGCCGCGAATTCGCCCTTGACAGTAAAGCTGATGGCAATCTTCTGGAAAAACTTCCGCAGCAAATTGCTGTCCCAGAACTGAGAACCAACCAGGTAGCACTGCCTCAGCAACTGCACTACCAGTACCATCCGATCGCAGGCGATAAATTACAACTCGATCTGCTTGCAGAATCTTCTGGACTTCGATCGCCGCCGCTTGTAGTATGTCCTCTAACTGAAGTGATTGACGAATTTTCAGCGTCACTTCCGCAAATAATTGCGATCGCTGATACTGCCGTTGGCGCTGCTCGATCTCCTGCTCTAACTGCACGTTTTGCGCTTGGAGTTGCTTGGTTAGCGATCGCAACCGCAGATGTGTCTGCACCCTTGCCAAAACCTCTTCATGCTGTAATGGCTTAGTTACGTAATCGACTGCTCCCACCTGTAAACCCTTCACTTTATCTGCTGTTTCAGATAAGGCAGTCATAAAAATTACCGGAATCTCCCGCGTTGATTCACTGGCTTTGAGGCGGCTGCAAGTTTCAAAACCATCTATCCCTGGCATCAAAATATCTAACAGGATCAGATCTGGTGAGGCATATGCTGCTTTTTGGAGCGCGCTTTCACCATCTTCAGCGATCAAAATTTTGAAACCGTAATTAGTTAAGAAATCGAAAAGGATCTCCAAATTAGTAGGAGTATCATCGACAACTAGGATCGTGCCTGGTTCGGCAGTAGCCACGCTCATTCATGCCTCTAGATATCTAAGTATTTTTTCACAAACTCCAGAATTTGTTTCTCTTTATAACTTTTAGCGAGTTGACGCAGATGCAGCGCAAATGGTCTGTATCGTCGATCTAATGCTTCAATTCTAACGGCTTGTTCTATAATGCCTCGAATGTCACCTCTCATTGCCAGATCGAGTAACTTCACCATCTCCTCGGCTGGAGGAGGAACGATCGCACCTGTTGCCAGTTCGCTTGCTGAGGAATTATCTAAAGCTTTCTCTGTCGATTCTTCCTCATAAATCCATTGCAAACCTAAGTGAATCCTTAATTTTTCTAATAAATCTGTCTCGCGAACTGGCTTTGGCAGAAAATCATCGCAACCGACTGCTTGACTCTGCTGCCGATCGAAATCGAACACGCTAGCTGAGATTGCGATCGCCACTACGCCTGTTAACTCCGGCAATGTCCTGAGATGACGAGTCACTTCAAACCCATCCATCCCAGGCATGACCAAATCGAGGATGACACAATCAGGCTTAAACGCCTGCGCCTTAGCCAAACCATCAAGACCGTCGATCGCTTCTAACACTTCAAACCCCAATGGCTCTAGCATATTAACTATGACAGAACGGTTCGACCATTTATCGTCTATTACCAACACTTTCAATTTGTTGCCTTGAAAACCGATAATTCTTTGTTTACTTATGTTAGTAACTTCAGCTAATTGGTAAATTCTCGGTAATTCTAGCTCGAACCAAAAAACACTCCCTTGACCCAAAGTACTCTTGACTTTGATGTCACCACCCATCTTTTGCACCAACTGCTTACTAATTGCCAAACCCAACCCCGTTCCTTCAACGCGATCGCGATGCCTGCCTACCTGCTGAAACGGTAAGAAAATTTCTTCTAACTGTTCTACTGCCATGCCAATTCCAGTATCTTCTACTTGAAACCGCAGCTTTCCAGCGCGATCGCTCACTTTGAAAGTCACGCTACCTTTTTCGGTAAACTTGACAGCATTGCCCAACAGATTCAGCAAGACTTGTCGCAGTCTTTTCTCGTCAGCACGAATAAATTGCGGTAGGTTAGACAGCTCGTAAGTTAAACAAATGCCTTTTTGCTCGGCGCGAATTTGACAGATATCGACAATCCCCGCTAGAAATTCTAAAAAATTGAAATCGTGACAATCGAGTTCCATTTTTTGGGCTTCGATTTTGGAGATGTCTAGAATATCGTCGATCAAAGTCAGCAAGTGATCGCCGCAGCGATGAATGATATCCAAACCATTCTTTTGTTGCTCGGTCAAAGCTTTTTCTTTCTTAAGAATTTGAGCGTAACCCAAAATGCCATTTAGCGGTGTGCGGAGTTCGTGACTCATATTGGCTAAAAATTCACTCTTAGCTTGACTCGCAGCCTCGGCTGCTATTTCTGCTCGCTGGCGATCGCCAATCTCCTGTTGCAGTTGCACGTTTTTTGCTTGTAGTTCTAACGTCCGCTCGGCAACTTTTGTTTCTAGAGACTGGTTATAATTTTCTAAATCGTGATAGAGACGAGCGTTTTCGATTGAAATTGCGGCTTGAGCAGATAGCAGTTGTAAAATTTCCAGGCGATCGGGTGTAAAAGCTCCAGTTGTGAGATTGTTTTCTAGGTAGAGAATCCCCGTCAGTTTCCCCTGGTGCAGAATTGGCGTGCATAAAATTGATTTTGGTTGGCGAGCGACAATGTAAGAATCGCTAGCAAAGATTTCCTTAACAGTTGCATCATTTAAAACTACAGATTCTAGAGTTCTAGCTACATAATTGATCGCAGAAATAGGCAGGATAGGATGATTCTCAGGCGTTTCCGATATTCTGAAAGGGAGCGCTTCCCGCACCGCAATTTCATCTAGATCAATTCCTCCAGCCGTTTCAATGTAAAGTTCTCCCGCCTTATCTAAGATTAAATATCCTTTTTCCGCCCCTGCATTTTCTAGCACTATTTGCATGAGTTTAGTCAGCAAATTATCGAAAACAATTTCACCTGAAACTGCTTGTGAAGCTTTTATCACAGTTGCCAAATCTAGATTTTTGGGGTTTTCAATCGAGATAGGGCTTAAGGATTGACTAACATTGTCAGGAACGGCTTCTTGCTTCGGAAATCGCACAAGAATTTGGGGATATTTTATTTCTATATCTTTAACTTTTGCCGTGGCTCCCCAATGTAGATAACCGTAGTAAGCTTCGACTAAATAAACTTGAGCGATTTTATCTCTGCCTTGTGAAAAATAAAATTTGGCTGCTAATTCATTTGCTAAGGCTTCTTCTTGAATATATCTATGCTCTTTAGCGCCTACGATCGCGCGATCGTAAGACTCCATAGCTTGCCAATATTGACCTAATACCCGCGCTTGCTCTGCTTCTACTAATTCGTACTTATGCTGAAAATTCATCGGGGCATAGCCTGCCCATTTTTGCATCTTTTTCTGGTTATTGAGTACTCTGTCTAGAAGTTGTTCTTGTTGCGATCGCGATGCTGAGGGATACATGGCAATTTTTGCCAGAGAATCGTAGAAATAGAAGACTGGCACAACCAGAAATGCTTTGACTCCATCTAAATACTGTACGGCTCGATCTGCATTTTCTAACGCTTGCTCGTACTCGCCAAATAAATAACAAAGAATCAGTTTGTTTATATAAAAATAGTGCAGTCCGGTGCGATCGTTGGCTTTCTGTAATAGCGGTAGCGATCGCTCTTCGTTGTACGCTTTACCTAACAAACAGCAACGATTTTGAGTTGGTTCGAGTAAGTTAGCTACTGACTGCTGAAAGATTTGATTCCAACTTAAGGCATTTTCTTGCTTTAACTGAAGCAGAGCATCGCTGACGTTTGCCATGTCTCGCTCCAGATTTGCCAGTTCCTGACCCGTAAAATAGGAATATTGGCATCTTTGCATGGCAGCATAGCCACCATATTCAAAATGCCCGTTTTCCAATCCATTTTGATATCCATTCAGTAGCAGTGGCAAAGTCTCTTTAGCGTGTACTTTTCCATGCATCGTACACGATCCGGCGACAAAAAATACACTAGTTTTGAGTTCTAGGGTGTTGAATCGTTCCACTAAGTTCAAAGCCAACTTACCAAATTGATAAGCCGACTCAACATCCTCAACTATGCCGTTTAAAATCACGCCGTAACAAACATAACCGTAAGCCGAAAAAGGTGTATTGCCAAATTCCAGCGATAAATTCACCTGTTCGCAGACAACCAAGGGAAATAACATCGGTGCGGCTTGATAGGTGGGAGAACCTAAGCTGGTTAGCATTCTGATGGCTGCTAGCTTATCAACCTCAGTCATTAACGGTAGGTTAATCAAGTCTTCGATATTTTTCCCAGCCAAATTTGTTGCTGTGCGGCTGAGTGCGTGTTGCAAATCTAAGGGACTAGGCGACTGAGGTAATCTTACCCCTAGCAGTTCCAGTGCTTGTAAGCCAATGGCGATCGCTTCGAGTTGTTTGACTTGCGCCATGCAAGTTTGAATTTTGACTTCATAAACTTTCATTTTGTCAATCGGGGTTTTTGCCTGTTGTAAGACAATCGTTGCCCATTGCTCCATTTGCTCGAAGTCGCCATTCAGGTAAGCTGCTTCTACCGCTGATTCGTAGAGTGCCAGTGTTAGCTCGTACTGATTCTGCCAGCTATTTGCTGTTAATAATCCCAAACCCATTTTAAAGTAGCGCATAGCAGACTCATACGCTGTTGCTGCTTTCGCTTTCTGACCTGCGATCAGGTTGAGTTCGGCTAGCTCGGATTTTTCCGCGTCTAAAGTGAGTAAGTCAGCACCGTAATTTAGGTGATTGACTAAAGCAAAAATATTTTCTTTTCGTTCTTCAATTGCAGTATTTTTAAGTAATAATTGACCTATTTTTAAATGAGTTGCTTGTTTTTGTGAATCGGGAATGAGAGAATAAGCTGCTTGCTGGACGCGATCGTGTAAAAATTTGTAACTAACTTTTAATGGTTTAACTAATAAAATTTTTGAGGTGTCTGGCTCGATGACGAGCGGAATTTTATAGGCTTCAGAAAGGGGTGAAATTAGATTTACTTGTAGGGCTTCCCATAAATCTTTCGCAGTTTCCAATAAAGATTTCTCATTGACAATGGCTAAAATATCTAATGTAAATTTATCTCCAATACAGGCAGCAAACTTCAGAACTTTCTGCGTCTTTGGTGATAATTTTTGAATTTGGCTAACCATTAATTCCACAACATTGTCAGTAATATCAATTTCTTGAAGCACATGAATGTCCCACTGCCAGCCAGCGCGATCGAAATCAAATGTCAACAGTTTTTCTTGATATAGAGATTTTAGTAGTTGAGTTAAGAAAAAAGGATTACCTTGAGTTTTCTTAAAAACTAATTCAGCCAGCGCCTTAGTTGTAGTCGTGTTCGTGCGGAGAGTATCGGCAATTAATTGGTTAGTGTGAATAATTTGTAAAGGCTGAAGGACAATATTGTTCGTTACGACATGAGCTTGTTGAATCTCAGCCAGAGTTGATATGAGAGGATGAGAGCTATTAACTTCATTATCGCGATAAGCTCCAATTAATAATAAATATTGACTATGCGAGTCACAAACAAGCAACTGAATCAGTTTTAAAGAAGCTAGATCGACCCATTGTAAGTCATCTAAAAAGATAACTAGCGGATGTTCTGGTTGAGTAAATACGTGAATAAATTGTCGAAATACTCGATTAAATCGGTTTTGGGATTCAGTGATTCCTAAACTAGGAACTGCTGGCTGCACGCCAATAATGCGTTCGACTTCGGGAATCACGTCAATAATTATCTGACCATTAGAACCTAAAGCTGTCAAAAGTTTTGCTTGCCAACTGGCAATGCGATCGCTACTTTCGGTCAGTAATTGCCGGATTAATTCTTGAAACGCTTGAATTAAAGAAGCATAAGGAATATTTCGCTTAAATTGGTCAAATTTTCCCGAAATAAAATATCCCCGCGCTCCCACAATTGGTCTATGAACTTCGTTAACTAAAGAAGATTTACCAACCCCAGAATAACCGCTGACTAACATCATCTCCGTCGCACCTCGACTGACGCGATCGAAAGCATCTATGAGAGTTGCAACTTCTCGTTCGCGACCGTAAAGTTTTTGGGGAATTAGAAATTGACTAGATAAATCGAGTTGACCTGCACGGAAGGAAGAAATTTTCTGGGTTGTCTGTAACATTCTCAGACAAGTTTCTAAGTCAGCCTTTAAACCCAATGCACTTTGGTAGCGGTCTTCTGCCGTTTTTGCTAGCAATTTCATCACGATTTGGGCGATCGCTGGCGGAATTTCTGGTTGATGTTCTCTAGGCGATATTGCGGCTTTAGCAATATGAGAGTGAATAAGTTCTAGTGGATTGTTTGCCTGAAATGGTAACTGTCCTGTCAGCATTTCATAGAAAGTCACACCTAATGAATAAAAGTCAGTTCGGTAATCGAGCGCGCGGTTCATCCTACCAGTTTGCTCTGGTGAGATATAGGCTAGATTGCCTTCCAACAATTCAGGATGACGAATGGTCTGATTCTCTATAGGCAAGCGTGAAGCAAGGCTAAGATCGATAAAGATCGCTTGACCTGTTTCGGGATTAACTAAGATATTGCAGGGCTGAATATCTTTATGAATAATGTTGTGTTGATGCAGCTGAGCGACGGCTGAAACTAATTGAATAGCGATTGATAAAAAGCTAATTAATCCAATTTTTTTTCGCGATTCAAGCAGTCTTTTTAAAGATATCCCTGGAAAATCTGCATAGATTAGGGCTAAGCCGCTTTGATAACTCTCCAAAGCCAATGGTTGAACGAACCCTGTTAGTTTCAGGTCGTGAAGAATGTTATACTCGTGTTTTAAGTAAGTCAGCTCTTCTATAGATGTACGCTCGGCTTTTGGAGTTTTAATAATAACTGAGGTTTTGTCTGTATCCCTATAAGCACGATAAACAGTCGTGTTAGTGCATTCAGTTATAACTTCTAGTAGCGTGTAACCCGCGATCGCCATGCTCATATTCTGGTTGCACTAATGGAGTAAAAGTTTTAATGGATGTCAATCGATTCGATACGTTTTTCAATAATGAAAACTCAGTTTTCATAATAGCCAGTCAATAATTCTAGCAAACCTCACAGCTTCCAAGCTTTTTGTCAAGAAAAGCTTAAACTTCGAGCCGAGCGAATTTACGCGATCGCACTCACCCGCTCATCCAGCATCGAGAGACTGCAAGAGCTATTTTTATGAAAACGAATTTGTACTGTCTTTCTCAAGGAAGATGTTAGTAATTCAACAGTAGGATAAATTTTTTGTGTCAAAAATACTCATTTGAGTGTATCAAACGATCTCCTAATAATTAGAAGTACTATTCCTTAGTTCAAATTACTCAAATAACTCGATAGAGATTTGCATGGTTCGTTCTCGCCGTTTTCGATTCGCATCTAACTTCATAAGTGCAATTATTGCTATAGTCCTAGCCTTGGGATTGTGGTTTCCCGCGATCGCCCAGACACCTACAAAAGTCCCTGTCGTGCTAGACGGACAGCCAATCTTTCAAGTCAGCAATTCAGGACAATACAGCGCTCGGGAACGAGCAGAGGCGATCGCTAAACAACTACAAAATGTAGTTCAAGCCGATC
The DNA here is from genome assembly GCF_003991895.1 of Chroococcidiopsis cubana SAG 39.79. Lineage (NCBI taxonomy): Bacteria > Bacillati > Cyanobacteriota > Cyanophyceae > Chroococcidiopsidales > Chroococcidiopsidaceae > Chroococcidiopsis > Chroococcidiopsis cubana. The sequence continues at coordinate 19,600 of NZ_RSCK01000074.1, read as the reverse complement.
GACCGATCCAAGTAGAAATTGAACAACGCAACCAGTTACCGACAATTTTATTAAACGATCGCTACCTGCTGACAGTTACAGAACGAGATGCAATTCCAGGTAGCACGCCACAAGAGCAAGCAAGCCAATGGGTGCAGCAAATTCAGGAGGCATTAGAGCGAGCAAAAACGGAAAGAACGACAGCTTATCTTTGGCAAACTATTCTTTTAGCAGCAGGAATTGTCCTGATAGCTGCTGCTTTAACTTGGGGATTGGGATGGATTAAGCATCGTTTCTTTCAAGCGGCTCAAGAGCAATTAACTGCTAGTACGGAAGCAGATGCCGATCGCCAACCACTACGCATACTAGAATTTTTGTTCAAACTCGTGTTAGCGATCGCGCGGATTGGGCTTTGGGTAGGGGTTGTCCTTTACATCACGAACTTGTTTCCCTTTACGCGGCAGTGGAGTTACCAAATTGCTAGCGTTCTTACGACTAGTCTGGCATCACCCATTCTGACGTTGAGCAATAACTCATACTCTGTCATCGACTTGGTAATTTTAGCCGGATTGCTGTTTGGCTTAGTTATCTTTGCTGGAATTGTCACCAATCTGTTTCGCTCTCGCGTGCTGCGGTATGCTGGCATCAATCGCGGCGCTCAGGAAGCGATCGCCATTCTTGCGAAATACGGTCTGATCTTTGTTGGCTCGCTGGTATTGCTGCAAATCTGGGGACTTGATATTAGTTCTTTAGCGATCGTTGCCAGTGCCTTAAGTGTGGGGATTGGTTTCGGCTTGCAGGATATTGCCAAAAATTTCGGTAGCGGGATCGTATTGGTGTTCGAGCGCCCAATTCAGGTGGGGGATTTTGTTGAAGTAGGAGACTATAAAGGAACTGTCGAGCGGATTGGAGCCAGAAGCACTGAAATTCGCACCCTCGATCGCGTTTCGATCATCGTGCCGAATTCCCGCTTTCTCGAAAATGAAGTGATCAACTGGAGCCACCATAACCCAATCTCGCGCCTCCATCTCCCGGTTGGCGTTGCCTATGGTTGCGATGCCAAAGCTGTAGAAGCCGCTTTGCTAGAAGCAGCTCGCAACCATCCCAAGGTGTTAAAGTCTCCCCCGCCCCAAGTGCTGTTTAAAAGCTTTGGTGACAGCGCCCTAGATTTTGAATTATTGGTTTGGACTAAGGAACCGGAGCGGCAATTTTTACTCACTAGCGATCTGTACTATAAAATTTATGACGTGCTGAACCAAAAAGAAATTGAGATCCCTTTTCCACAGCACGATCTCCACTTGCGTTCTGGAACGGTGGGACTTTCACCACAAGTCGAGTCAGCTTTAACTCAAATGCTGACACGTTGGCACAATAACGGCGATCGCCATTCCCAGACTTCAGGTGATGGCAAATCGTAATTGGGAGGTTGTATATCTGCTCCCTGCTCCCTACTCCCTGCTCCCTACGACAGCACTGCAAACCCCTAGTGGTAATCGAACGGTAAAGGTACTGCCTTTGCCCAACTCGCTGTGTACCTCCAAGCTGCCCTTGTGTGCTTGAACGATCGCCATTGCAATCGCCAATCCCAAACCAGAACCACCAGTCATCCTAGAGCGATCGCTATTCACGCGATAAAAGCGATCGAAAATCCGCTGCTGATGTTCTGGTGCAATCCCGATACCTGTATCTACAACTCGAATGATGGCGCGATCGTCCTCTTTGTCTAAAATCGCCCTAACACAACCGCCTGTAGGGGTGTATTGAATAGCATTAACCATCAAGTTAGTCACCAGACGATACATCTGCTCTTCATCCCCGACGATCTGTAATGGCTTATAGACTTTAATTTCAGCTTTCAGCGTGACTGCTGCGGCAAGCGCTAAAGATTCCAGTTCTTCTACCAAATCGCTAATAATATCGTTAAGACAACAAAGTTGATGTCGCACTGGTAAAGATTGACGCTCCATACGCGATAGGAGTAGCAAATCTGCAACTAATGCCGTGAGTCGTTGGTTCTGGCGGTTGACGGTTTGCAAAATCTCGCGTGCTTCTGGTTCGGGCAAATGCGGCGATCGCAGTGCCGATTCAACGGTTGCTGACAGTGCAGCTAGTGGAGTTCGCAGCTCGTGAGCGGCATCAGCCGTAAACTGTTGAATCTGTTGGTATGACTGGTATACTGGCTGCATGGCTCTACCTGCCAGCCACCAACTCGAAACCGCTACGAGCATAATCGCACTTGGCAACCCCAGCAACAACACTAACTTGACATTGGCTAAATAAGCGTCCACGTCGCTGAGGCTGCGTCCTACTTGTATGTATCCCCAAGGGCGATTGTCCTGAGTATGCAGCGATAGAGAAATTTGGTGGTAGCGATTTCCTTGACTGTCGGTTAAGGTTTGCCACATGGGTTCTCCTGACGTTAAAGGTAAAGCATCCGGTAAGAAACCCAGAGCAGCGACATTCTCTCCCGAAAGACTTAAAAACCTAGCATAGTAGTCGCCCTGGTGAATTGCCCCTAATACGTGGCGTTTATCCCTCTGTGATATCTGTAGCAACTGTTGAATTGTTGGTTCTAAACGTCCTGGTTGCCGTAAATCTTTTTCAACATCGTCGTGTAGCGTACCAGCGACCACCTCTATCTCTCGGTCGAGAGTTTGCCAATGAGCGTGGATAATTGCCCGCTCGACTCCAAAGCCAAGTAGACCGAGAATAAAGCTCATGACAGAAGCATACCAAATTGCAAGTTGCCAGCGAGTTTGAGAAAAAAGCTTATTTTGCTGCATTGGGAATATTCAGGCGATAGCCTCTACCAGAGACCGTTTCGATCGCGCGATCGCTATCTACTACTGCTAATCGTCTTCTGAGCAGGCGAATTTGAGCTGCTACAACATTACTTGTCGTATCCGCCGTGACTTCCCAAAGTTGATTGCGGATCTGCTCGCTAGTGACAATCCGGTTTGGATGCTTCATGAAATACTCTAGCAGCTGAAACTCTTTATTCGTTAATTCGACTAACTGCTTACCACCGGAGCGCTCCAGACGATAGACACTGCGAGTATCGTAGTCCAAAATTAAATTACCTGCTTGTAGTTGTTGGGGTTGAAGTTGAGGCGATCGTCGATGGAGTGCCTTAACTCTTGCTAGCAGTTCCGCCATACTAAAGGGCTTTACTAAATAATCATCTGCCCCTGCACTCAAGCCAGCAACTCTATCTTCGACGCTATCTTTGGCAGTTAGCATTAACACTGGTAGCGGGCTGTTTTGCCTCCTTAACCGCTTACAAAGGTCTATACCTGACATACCAGGTAACAACCAGTCAAAGATAGCTAGCGTATACTGCATCTGCTGGTTTTCTAGGTAATCCCAAGCTTCCGTACCGTTGAAAACCAAGTCAACCACATATTTTTCTTGGTTTAAGGTGCGCTTGATGGCAGTTCCTAAGTCTGGTTCGTCTTCAACTAGTAGCACTCTCATACTGTTGCATACAAATTACTGCTTAAAACTAAAACGTCCGTTGACTTTTTCACCTTTAATATCGGCAGTAACTTTCACTTGATATTGACCAGTTTTGTTTCCTGCAAGCAAAGCCGTGTAGTGTTGACCCTTAGTGTCATACTGAAATGGAAGTGTTTTTTGCGTACCATCGGGCATTTGAATTTGAGCCATTACTTTAGCATTAGGAATTGTTGCGTGACTATCTCCTCTTTGCAGATAGAAATCTAAATGCGTTCCCTTATCTTCTTTCAGAGTAACTAACTCTAAGTGATAAGCTCCTGATTCTACAACCTGACCACCTTTTTTACTTTTACTATCTTTAGTTGCACCTGCTGTTTCACTAATTATTTCAGCTTGCGCTTTAATTTCTGAAGCTATAACGTTTGAGTCGCGATCGCTACTCCCTAAGAAAATAAATCCTGCAACACCTAAAAATAATAAGTTTGAATGGAATGTTTTCATGATTCAAATCCAATTGATGTAATGTTTGTAAACAAGAATATCTTGAGCAATTACGCTTCTACATGACGGAACGTTGAGTTATATCTAAATCTGACACTAGCTCAGTCTTTTTGGGAAATAAAAACTCATAGGTTGCAGAGCGGACGATCCCCCCAACCCCCCTTTTTAAGGGGGGCTATGATTCTGCCTTTTCCAAGGGGAGCTAGGGCAATACAGCTCAGATAAGACTCGATCCTCCCAACCCCCGATGAATTGGGGGGCAATATTCTCCCCTTTTTAAGGGGGGCTAGGGGGGATCTTCGAGGATCTTATACTTTTAACTGAATCATATAGGGAGCTAGGGGGGATATTTGAGGCTCTATCGTTTGTAACTGAATTGTATGGAACCAAAAATTTACCAAATTGAGCATATAAAGCTGGAATAACTAGCAGGGTTAATGCAGTGGAAGTAAACAACCCACCTAAAACCACGATCGCTAAAGGTTGCAAAATTTCCTTACCTGCTCCACTACCAATCACCAGCGGAACCATACCTAGTGCTGAGGTAAGAGCGGTCATTAAAATAGCCGCTAGTCGTTCCATAGAACCCTCAAATAGGACTGACTGCAAGGGCATTCCCTGCGCTAACTTGGCGTTGTAGTTTTCAACTAATAGTAAACCGTTGCGCGTGGCGACTCCAAATAAAGTGATAAATCCGATCGTTGAAGCTACAGAAATGACTCCACCACCCAAAGACACAGAAAAAATGCCTCCTACCAAAGCCAAGGGTAGGTTAATTAGAATCATCAACATGGCAGATATTGACTTGACGGCAAAGTACATTAAAACTGCAATAATGATAATAGCTAAACCACCAAATAAGAGTAAGTTTTGAGTGGCTCGTTGCTCTGATTCAAACTGACCACCATATTGAATAAAATAGCCAGATGGCAGTTGCACTCGCTGTTTAATATTAGTGCGAATATCTTCAATAACAGAACCTAAATCTCGACCGGATACATTAGCAGAAACAACAATTAATCGCGATACATTTTCCCGATTAATGGTATTGGGACCAGTACCGTAGTCAATTTTAGCAACAGATGCCAGAGAAATTTTCTGTCCGTTGGGAGTATCGACTAATAAATTTCTGATAGTTTCTAAGTTATTGCGCTCGCTCTGTTTTAACCATACTAATAAGTCGAATAACTGTTGTTCTTGCAATACCTGAGAAACGACTCGTCCATTTAAGGCAGTTTCGATCGCTTCTGATAGTTGACCGACTGAAAGACCGTAACGAGCAGCAGCAGCGCGATCGAATTGAATTTGTACCTGTTTAATTGGAACTTGGGGTTCTAGCTGCAAATCTACGATCCCCTGGACGTTGCTTATTGTTGCCTGAACTTCAGCACCAATACTGCGTAGTTCATCCAGTTCAGGACCAAAAATTTTCACCGCGATCGCACTTCTCACCCCAGATAGTACCTCATCCATGCGGTGAGAAATAAAACCACCAATACTAGGAGCAACACCTGGTAATTTCGCAAATTCTGCTCTAACCTTTTCAATAGTCGCTGCTCGATCTTTGATTCCTTCATCGCTAATTTCTATATCTACGTGTCCCAAGTTGACACCACCCGCATCTGCATCTCCAGGCGCACGTCCAGAGCGTAACTGCACGGACTCAAACCGAGGATCGCCCTTAAGCGCCTCTTGAATTGCCATCCCCGACTTGTTTGTGACTTCTAATGAAACACCAGGGTATAGCAACATCGCATTGACAAGCGATCGCTCTTGAAATTCCGGTAAAAACACTCGTCCTAGCGACGGTAGAACGATCGCGGAGGCGATAAATAAAGCCACTGCGATCGTCAGAATGATACTCGGAACGCGAATGGAAAATCTGAGTAGGGGACGATACAACCGTTGAGACCAACGCGAAACCCAAGTTTCATCCTCTGGTAATCGGTGGTTGGCTAACAAGATGGCACACAAGGCTGGCGAGAGCGTCATTGCTACCAGAGTTGAAGCAAAAATAGAGACTAAGTAAGCCACACCCATTGGAGCAAAAATTCGACCCTCTACTCCAGTCAGCGTAAAAATTGGGGCAAAAATCACAGCGATAATGACTGTAGAAAATAGCACGCTCACGCGCACTTCGACTGAAGTATCGTAGACCACTTGGAAGGGATGAACCGGATTTCCCGCTAGCTGATTTTTTCGTAACCCTCGATAGGCATTTTCCATATCCACAATTGAGTCATCTACCACCGAGCCAATTGCTACCGCTAGTCCTCCCAAAGTCATCGTGTTGATGCCTTGACCAAACCAATTCAAAATTAGCAATCCAATCAATATTGATAAAGGAATAGCGCTGAGAGTAATGACGGCAGTACGCCAATTCATCAAAAACAGCACTAAGATAACGGAAACAATAATGATGCCATCGCGCAGGGAATCTTCAACATTTTTAATTGCATCGTCGATGAAGTTTTGCTGGCGAAAAGAAACGGTAACTTTAACATCTTTGGGTAGGCTAGGCTGAATATCTGCGATCGCTGCTTCGATCGCTTTTGTCACGGTCGGAGTATCAGCTTGAGGTTGCTTGTTAACCATCACGACAACCGCTCGCTGACCGTTGAAACTGCCATCACCCCGTTGCAAAGCTGCGCCGATTTGTACGTCGGCTACATCACTGAGTAATACGGGTTTGCCGTTACGGGCAGTAACGACCGATTGTTTTAACTCCTCGATGGATGAAATTCGCCCGATGCCCCGAATTAATAATTCTCGATCTGGGTTGACAAGAAAGCCACCAGCAGCATTGGTATTCGCCGCTCGTACTGCTTCGGTAACTTCTGCTAAAGACACGTTAAAGGCTTGTAACTTTGCAGGATCGGTCAACACTTGATATTGGCGAATATCTCCTCCATAGGCAATGACTTGAGAAACTCCTGGCACTGCCAGCAGGCGGTTAGTCATATCGCGATCGACCAGCCGCCTCACTTCCATCAGTGGTGTCGTCTCAGCAGTAAACGCATATTGCAACATCGTACCGATGGGAGAGCTAGTTGGAGAAATTTGCGGTGGCTCGATGTTCTGAGGTAGCTTACTTTGGGCTTGCTGCAATCGTTCTGTCACCAACTGGCGAGCTTGAAATACATCAGTGTCCCAGCTAAAGATGACCTTGACAACGGAAATTCCAACCGCAGAAGACGAGCGTACTGTCGTCACTCCAGGCGTACCATTGATGGCACTTTCAATTGGTAATGTAATTAAAGATTCGACTTCTTCAGGAGCTAGTCCTGGTGCTTCTGTTTGAATTTCAACTTGGGGCGGTGCAAAATTCGGAAAAACATCTAAGGGCATCTGCCTTAAATTGTAAATTCCTAATATGGTGACAATAATTGCTCCCAGAACAACCAGCCAGCGTTGAATAATTGACCACTTCAGGATGGAATTGAGCATTGACTTACCAAAAATATCTTTACTTCCAATCTCCGATCTCTGACTGCTGGCTTCTCGTATGATGGTTGTCGTTCATCGAATTTGATTCGTCACCAAAAACAGACTCTCCGCTCTCGCCTGGTTCGGATGCAGGATAAGTCGATCTGCTAGAACTTTTACCATTTCGATACTCATTCACTTCGTCAGCAAATCCTGTAGACGCTGGCACGAGCTGAGACTTGGTACGACGACTAGACCAAACAGCACCTGCCGCGAAAGCAGCAATACCAATTACCAATCCGCCTGTTGCTCCTGCCAACCACCAAGGAAATTGCAATCCTGTTGTGGTAGAGGCAGAAGTTTTTTCTCCCCCTGCTCCCCCTGCTCCCCCTGCTCCCCTGCTCCCCTGCTCCCCTGCCTTCCCGCCTCCCCGTAAAGACTGTGCGTATAGTTGAGGCGCGCGTTGAGTGACGATCGCATCCCCCTCAAACAACCCGCTTTTGACCTCAATCGTATCCCCAATGGTCTGACCTAAAATCACTTCAACAGGTTGATAGGCATTCCCATTTTGGATGTAAACCATGTGTTTGCCGTTTGCCTCTACCACAGCTGAGCTAGGAATTGCCAGAGCTGTCGCTGTTCTATCTGCAAGTACTTCTAGTTGGGCAAACATCCCTGGTTTTAGGACTCCGCCAGAGTTATCGATCTCGGCTTTGACAGGTACTACCCGTGTTTCGCCTTCTACAACCGAACCAATTACAGCAACTCGTCCAGTGAAAGTTCGGTTAGGCATAGAAGCAACTGTGACTCTAACTGTTTGACCGTTTTTGACTTTATTTAAATCTTTTTCATAAATGTTGGCTGTGGCATAAACCCGACTGTCATTTACAATTGTCATCAGCTTGCCACCTGTATCCTCGAAGGATTGACCGAGAGTCACGTCGCGATCGGCAACTCTACCTGAAATAGGAGCTGTAACTGTTACCTGTCCTTGCGCATTAGCTTTTGCACCCAGTTGTTGTAGTCGAGTTTGATATGCTGTGTCGCTGAGACTTAAATGCGACTGAGCCGCTTGCACGGATGACTGAGCGCGTTTGAGATCGGCTTCGGCTGCAATGACATCTCGGCGGCTATCTGCTGCTGTCAGTTTAGCTTTGGCTTCGGCTAGCTGAGTTTGAGATTCTAGAGCTTGGCGACGGGGTATTGCGCCTTGAGTTAATAAAATTTGGTCTTTGTCAGATTTTTCTTGAGCAAAGTCTACTTGACTTTGTGCTTGGGCAATTTCTGCGGCAGCAATTTGTGAGAAACGCTGATAGTTTTGTTGCGCTAGCCTTAGATCTGCTTGCGCTTTTTGTAAATCTGCTCGTGCCTCGGCTCGCTTTTCTTGGGAAGTGACGCGCAGTTCTACTAAGCCGGGAGCCGCTAAAATAGCGACAGGTTGACCTGCTTGCACGTAAGCACCAGGTTGTACTAATAATTGGGCTACCTTAGCTCCTGAAATCGGTGTCGTAACTTCTACTTGTCGATTGGGCAAAGTTTCAATTTGTCCAGTTGCTGGTAGTCCTACAGCAAGTTGTTGTTGCTTAACTGGTTCTACTTTAATTTCCAAACGCTTGACAGTTTGGGCATCGACTTGAATCGAGTCAGTCGTTTGAGTTGCCTCACTTCCGCCGTGAAATTCATCTCCGTGTCCGCCGTGAGCTAACACAGTTACAGGAACCATCACGATCGCTAGGCTAACGATCGCTCCCGATATGCGGCAAAGCGGTGCAGGCGATCGCTTCAGGTATGATTTGCGCATTATTTATATAGAAATATCCTCGCGTACCATCAGAGCAAACGAGTGCTACAACTGCACTACTGATTATTCAGTTTCCCCTATGCGAATGAAATCAAGATGAAATTGCGATCGCCGATTGAATTTGATAGCGGTTTTCAATTGGATGCAATACACGTCTGTAGGGGCGCACAGATGTGCGCCCCTACAAATGTCATCCACACAATCGACAATTGCTATGAATAGTTTTGATTGGATGAAACACACCATACTTTAAGGACGCACAGTTCGCCCCTACGTTAGCGCTACAATGTATGCGATCTACTGGTTATACCAAGCTTTGCGCCACTGCTTCATTTGAGCAATCTCTTTCTGTTGATCGCTAATAATGTTTTTTGCCAATTGCTTAATTTCCGGTCGCTGCGACTTTTTCAGCGCGTCTTGAGCCATTGTCACCGCACCTTCATGATGCGGAATCATTGCATTAATGAAGCGGAGGTCGAATTGAGAGTCAGCTACACCTAAATCTTGGCTCATCATCATGCCTTGCATCTGGTCTGATGACATCGGCATCATATGTCCCATTTGAGAGTGATAAGCCATCATCTGCTTGCCTGCTTTGGGATACCAGGCTTGTCGCCACTGTTTCATTTGCCCAATCTCCCGATTTTGAGCAGTGATGATGTTATCCGCTAGTTTTTTGATTTCAGGACGCTTTGATTTTTGCTGTGCCTCTTTTGCCATCTCGATCGCCCCTTGGTGATGCATTCTCATCGCATCAATGAATCGCAGATCGTAGTTGGCATCAGCTGGACCTAAATCCATCGACATGCTGTGATTCATCATGCCGCTACCATGTTGCATCATGCTGCCACCATGTTGCATATTCTGCTTCAAATGAGCGTTGGTATTGTTGGCAGTTTTGCTGTCTTTTGCCGAGAGTCCAAAACTAGCAGCTAGTAAACCACTTGTCATTGTGGCGATCGCTGTTAGAGCTATTACCAAAACTTTAGTTTTTCCAGAATTATTTTGCATAAATGACTTTCTATCCATTCAATAGCTTGAAAATTACCATCTCAATTATGAAATCTCTAGCTGACTAGAGAGTCAACTATTACGTTTACACAAGGATATGACTGCTCATACAAGATGAAGGTTGCACTCAATAAAAAGTTTGAATTGTACCAAGATTCAAGTATTACAAAACTAAGATGAAATTAGGATGAAATTACTGTATCTCTACAGTCAGAAATCTGCTCCATACCATTAGAAATAGGCGATCGCATTTGCTACCTTCTAAAGTGAAACTACAGAAGCATAATGACTGCTTCATTATTTTGTTTTTAAAGCTTTTGGAGGAGAGTTATGACAGCAGCTCAATCTCACCAATCATTACTTGAAACTTGCATTCAGGCGTGTCTCGATTGTCTGCGCGAGTGCGAAAACTGTGCCGATGCTTGCCTAAGTGAAGATATGGTACAAATGATGGCTGAATGTATCAAGCGATGTCGCGATTGTGCCGATACTTGCGATTTATGCGCCCGGTTTATGTCGCGTAATTCAGCCCTTCACGGGCAAATGTGTAGTGTTTGTGCTGAAGCCTGCGATCGCTGTGCCACTGAGTGCGAGAAGCACGACCACGACCATTGCAAGCGCTGCGCTCAAACTTGCCGTCGTTGTGCTGAGACTTGTCGCCAGATGGCTACAGCTATGGCTGCATAAGTCAATTCACCTACTGGCTGTTCGATCGATCGGGCAGTCATGTATAATGCGGAATTATGAATTCGGAATTCAGAATTACCCTACGATTAAAATCAAGAGCTTGAAACCTCTTTAATTCCGTGCTTCGGTTGCTTTATCGTCTTCATCTGCTTGAATAATCGGGCAAATTGTTCCAGGCTGCGGAACTGGTACAGACTCCCAACCCGAAAGTAATCCCTTCAATTCAGCCTGCAATGTCATCAACTGCTGAATTTGGCGATCGATCTGTCGCAATTTATCTTCTAACTTCTCTTTAACTTCACCGCAAGGCAAATTGCCGCGATCGTAAACATCAAGAATTTCTTGAATTTCTTCCAGACTCAGACCGAGTTTTTGAGCGCGTTTGATGAATGATAGCCGAGTCAAGACATCGGGGGAAAACTGTCGGAAGCCTCCTTCAGTGCGGCTGGAAGATTGCAACAGACCCAGAGTTTCATAATAGCGGATCGTTCTAATTGGGACACCGCTCATAGCCGTTACTTGACCGATGAGTAGCGATCGCTCTTGAACCAACATAATATGCCTCCAAAGTCAATCTTATGTACGGCGACTGCTCTAACTGCATTTATCCCTACTTATCTATTATCAACTCTCTAGTTAGCTGGAGAGTCAATTAACCTTGAATCTAATTGTTGTTATACCTTCATAGCAATTCTCGGTTGTGTGGATGATATTTGTAGGGGCGCACAGAGAAAGCGCCCCTACCAGACGTGCATTGCATCCAATTGAAAACCGCTATCAACCTAAAAGTCTCGCGATCGCCCCATTTGCCTGAGACTCGTAACTCCCACCAAATAAGTTGAAGTGGTTCAAAATGTGATAGAGATTGTAGAGAATTTTTCGCCGTTCGTACCCAGAATCTAGCGGTAGAACTTCGTTATATCCCTGATAAAAAGCGGCTGGAAAACCACCAAATAATTCAGTCATGGCAACATCAACTTCGCGATCGCCGTAATATGTTGCAGGATCGAAAATGACGGGTTCTCCAGCACTGGTAAAAGCGGCGTTACCACCCCACAAATCCCCGTGGACTAGGGAAGGTGACGGTTGATGTCCTGCCAGGATTTGCCCAATTGCCGCAAGTAACTTTTCCTGTTGGGGAAAGCGTCCGCCTCTACGTTTTGCTAGCTGAAATTGATAGCCTAAGCGGTGTTGAGTATAGAATTCTACCCAATCCGTCATCCAAGTATTGATTTGCGGTGTAGAACCAATCGTATTATTTATATCCCAGCCAAACGCTTGATTGCTGCTGCGATCGTGCATTGCTGCTAGCTGTCGTCCCATTTCTGCCCAAGCCGGAGTTCCTCCACGTCCTAAGTCCAACCATTCCAAAACAATGTATGCAGACCGATCGGTTGTTCCCCAACAAATCGGTTGTGGGACACGAATCGTTGCCGTAGCCGACATTTGTTTTAATCCCAGCGCCTCTGCTTCAAACATGGCAGTCTGGGAGGGGGAATTGAGTTTGACAAAGTAAGTGCGATCGCCATCGGTAACAGTGTAGCCTTGGTTAATACAACCGCCACTCACTGTCCGCTGGCTATTGACAAAAAACTCTTTTCCTGAAACCTTGGAAATATGATGGGCAATCTCCGTCCACATATATACTCTTATTCGGGTTTAGTGGTAACGATACCGTAAGCCGAGGGAGAAAGATATTGCACGGCAGCAGCTTGTAAGTCGGCAGTAGTGAGAGCTTGAATTTTATTTGGATACTCTAAGGCGGATGCTAAGTTTCCGGTTAAAGATTGATAGTAGCCATACAAACCAGCGCGTTCGCTGGGGGTTTCGTTAGCAAAAATAAAGCGATTGGCAACTTGAGTGCCGACTCGGGCGATTTCTGATTCCTGTACGGGAGCAGACTGTATCTTCTCGATCTGGGATGCGATCGCTGCTTCGACCATCTCTAGGTTTTCTACTGGCATCTGGGCAGAAACGTAAAATAGCCCTTGTAGGTGCTGTGTCAAGTTACTCACAGAAATATTGGAAACCCAGCCCTTTTCTTCCCGCAGTTCTCTCACCAATCTCGACGTGCGCCCGTGACTCAAAATTGCTGCTAAAACATCTAGGGCGTAAGTTTGCTCTATCTGTACTAACCCTGGAACCCGCCACAGCATGACGAGTCTTGCTTGTTGCAAGCTGGGATCGACGAATTCGTGGCGGACGATTTGGGTGAAGGGGGGTTCGGGGTGGAGTCGGGAGTCGGTAGGGGCGCACAGCAGTGCGCCCCTACTAGGATGTTGGGAGTCGGGAGTATGTTTAGCAAAACTATTGGCGACGATTTCGATTAATTCTGTTTCGGGTAAGTTACCAACAACCGATGCTGTGATGGACTGAGGTTGATACCAGGTAGCGTGAAAGTCGCGCATTTGCTGCGGTTGTAATTGCGCGATCGCATCCACCGTACCCAAAACTGAGCGCCGATAGGGTAAGCGGTCAAAAGCCATTTCCATCGCCCGTTGAAAAGTCCGGCGACGAGGATTATCGTCAGAGCGACGAATTTCTTCTAACACGACTAAGCGTTCTAACTCAAACGCATCATCGGGAATTAAACTGTTGAGAACGATATCGATTTGCAGTGGTGCTAAAGCTGCAAAATCTGACGGAGCAGTCGTAATGTAGAATTGCGTGTAATCTTGACTGGTTGCTGCATTAGCGATCGCACCCCGCGCCTCAATGCGACGCTCGAATTCACCCATTGTCAGTTGTGGAGTGCCTTTAAACACCATATGCTCCAAAAAATGAGCTACGCCGTTGATAGCATTTGATTCAACTGCCGAACCGACGTTAACCCATAAACTGAGATTAACCGCTTCTACAGGCATTTGCTGAGCTACAATCGTTAACCCGTTAGCAAGTCGGTGCAGTTTGGGGGTAGATATTGGAGGAGTTTTGAGCAGAGTTGAGGTCATGGACGCGACAAAATAGACCGATCTTTCTCTATCTTACTTAGTTAGGGAGCAGGGAGTAGGGAGCTGAGGGAGCTGAGGAGGCTGAGGGGACAAGGGAGACAAGGGAGACAAGGGAGAAGTGGTAAGAGGTGAGAGGTTTTTTCCGAGTCTGTCTGGAAGTAATGTAGTGTATGATACTGGATTGACAAATTTATTGCCCAGAATCCGAAATGTTGAGGGCTAAATTTGTTTGAGTAGAATATGCTGGCAATTTTTAGGAGCTACGCTTGACTCGCTTGAGGGAAGAAAATGCGACTTTTTCTGTTTTCATGTAGCATAGCAACTGCTTTGGCGATCGCTGCTTGTAGCAACGGACAACAAGCAACTTCATCTAAAGACCTAGAGTTTAAACCCGCAGAATTTCAACAATCGGAACTCCAACAGCAAAATCTTAGCGTGGAAACTAAGCAGGCAGAGGTTAAACCAAATGAGGTTAAGCCTATTCAGGTCAAACCTATTCAGGTCAAGCCAATTAAAGTTAAACCACTCAAATTTAAACAGATTCAATTTAGATCGGTAGAATTGAAGCCGATAAAGCTGAAAGAAATTACGTTTAAAGGAGTGGAAGTTAGAGAAAACAGAGATTTAACAGCGATTATTCTGCCAGCAGATGTGCTATTTGACTTCGATAAAGATAATATTCGTCCCGACGCAGAAGTTGCTCTACGCCAAGTCGAAACAGTATTAACGCAGCGTTATGCTAACAATTCAGTCAGGATTGACGGACATACAGATGCGATCGCGGATAATTCATATAATCAAAATCTTTCCGAACGCCGTGCTAATTCAGTTAAACGTTGGTTGATGCAGCAGAGTGGGATCGAGTCAGCACGAATGACAACACGAGGATATGGTGAAACTGTCCCTGTTGCTGCTAATACTAAGGCAGACGGTTCAGATAACCCTGAAGGACGACAGAAGAATCGACGAGTTGAGATTGTCATTCAAAAATAGCAGGTACGTGCGATCGCCTTCTAATATGGCAGTTGGCAAATACGATCGCGAAAGTCATACTGACAGTTGATGACAGTATTCTGACTCAATCTCAGTTACAGCCTAGTTATGATATGAAGTGTTTCTATTTATCTTTAAGATCGGAACAACTTGTATTTTAAAATACAAATTGCCTATAGACTACTATAGATGATGCAGAGAATTGTCAGCATAATGGAGCCGCGCCTATTTTAGAGATTTCTCCCGTCACCAGGGTTCGGACAGCACTTTTGCTAACTTTCTAAATATGGAAGCATCTTTTGAAATTACCCTGCAAATGGTAATTGCTGTAATTGCAGGGATTAGCGCTCAAGTTATAGCAGAATACCTCAAACTCCCTAGCATTGTCTTTTTGTTGCTATTTGGAATTTTGTTGGGTTCTGATGGGATGAACGTGCTGCACCCTCAAGTTTTAGGTGCTGGGTTGGAAGTAATTGTGGCGCTTTCTACCGCCGTGATCCTATTTGAGGGAGGGTTGAACCTAGAACTGCGAGAACTGGGTAAAGTTTCTGGTAGTTTGAGAAATCTCGTTACTGTGGGAACCCTAATTACTCTGTTGGGTGGGAGTATGGCAGCGCATTGGCTGGGAGAGTTTCCCTGGGCGATCGCTTTCCTTTATGCTTCTTTGGTAGTGGTAACGGGTCCTACGGTAATTTCGCCACTATTACGCACGATTAAAGTAGACCGTCAGGTAGGAACTCTATTAGAAGGAGAAGCGGTGTTAATCGACCCTGTAGGGGCAATTCTCGCCGTTGTGGTACTCGATACAGTTTTAAATGGCGAAACCGACCCTTGGATGGCAATTAGTGGCTTGACGCTGCGTCTAGGCATTGGTGGGAGCATTGGGGCTGCTGGTGGTTGGTGTCTTGCCTTCATGTTCAAACGCGCTCACTTTATTTCTGACGAACTAAAAAATCTCGTTGTCTTAGCAGGTTTATGGGGTTTATTTACCCTAGCCCAACTCAGTCGCAGCGAATCTGGACTAATGGCGACAGTAGTTGCAGGCGTGGTTTTGGGTTCTGCTTCCTTGCCAGAAGAACGATTATTACGACGATTTAAAGGTCAGCTAACGATTCTCGGCGTGTCAGTACTATTTATCTTGCTTGCCGCAGATTTATCCATTGCTAGTATCTTTGCTTTAGGCTGGGGCAGTTTATTCACCGTCCTCGTGTTAATGTTTGTCGTCCGTCCCCTAAATATTAGTATTTGCACCATCAACAGCGATTTAAATTGGCGACAAAAATTGTTTTTATCGTGGGTTGCACCTAGAGGAATTGTTGCCGCTTCTGTCGCTTCGTTATTTTCGATTTTCCTGACCGAACGCGGGATTAACGGTGGAGACTCGATCAAGGCATTAGTCTTTTTAACAATTATCATGACTGTCGCCTGTCAAGGTTTAACTGCTGGCTGGGTAGCAAATTGGTTGCAAATCAGCTCTACGCAAGCAACTGGGGTGGTGATTGTCGGCTGCAACCCTTTGAGTTTGTTAATTGCTCGTCTTTTCCAAGAACGGGGAGAAGCCGTGTCGATGATCGATACCGATCCCGTAGCGTGTCAGCAAGCCCAGGCACAGAACTTGAAGGTTTTTTCTAGCAGCGCTTTAGATACAACAGTGCTAGAAGAGGCAGGACTAGCTTCTATGGGAACGTTTTTGGCAATGACCAATAATGGAGAAGTTAATTACGTCTTGGCACAAAGGGCTGTAGAAGAATTTCAACCACCAAGAGTGCTGGCTGTTTTTCCCCGCAATCCACAAGCAAGTACCTCAATAAATCGCAATCGGATCGATCGAGCTTTTGGATCGGATATACCGATTAAAACTTGGAACGAGTATATTAACAGCGATCGCGTAAAATTAGGCACGACAACTCTCAGCGAAGCAGGCTTTGCTTTGCAACAAGCCCATCTGCAAGCTTTGATTTGGGCAGGAGAATTAGTCCCGTTACTACTAGAACGCGAAGATCGGTTACTTGTCGTTCCTGCAACAGAACAATGGCAACCAGGCGATCGCTTAATCTACTTATTACACGATCCCAGACCAAATCTATTGAAACGGCTATCGGGGGCGACACCAGCAAAACGCCTTGCTTTAGAAAAATTGCCCGAAGTCGAAGAAATTCCTCTTCCGAGCCAAAATGTCTCTACAATTTAAAGTCAATAAATTTGTAGGGGCGGGTTTTTACCAAATACCTCAGACTCCGAGCGAGATTTTAGATAAACCCGCCCGTACAAAAGACAAGTTAAGAATTTTTGATTAATTCCCGTGGCGCGTTCGTTTTTGACTGTGCGGATGTGACAGATGCAATAGGTGTTTGCTGTTTTTCTTGCCATAATACGCCCAATAAGTGAACGATCGCTAACATTATGGCGCTACCGGAAATAATGTAGCTGTGGATGGTGTAGAGGTGTTCGACTGTGGTTGTATTCACTGCACCACCACCCGTGATGACATCTCGCAGGGTAGAACCAATAAAAGGAATGGCTTCGATGGTACTTAATTCGATCCGAAAGCGCCAGTAACCGACTTGACTCCAATCGAGAATCATTGCCGTCCAAGCTAAAGCGATCGCGTTGAGGATCAGTAAAATATTGCTAATCCAACCAGTTAACCAACTACGGCGAAACTGCCTACCCAAGAACATCACGACCATTTGAATCAGTGCTACACCAATTAGTAAGGTTCCGGCATAATCGTGTAAGCCATGAATGATTTGACCGTTAGGAATCTCCGTATCGATCCATTGCAAAGCCTGATTCGCACCACCTGCCACTGGTTCGTAATAAAAAGATAATAAAATGCCAGTCACAGCGGCGATCGCGCACAATGTTAACAATGCTACAGATAGTATTGTCGCCGTTCGTTTCAAAACGAATTCATAGGAAAGACTCTTCATAACTCCCGCTTCTCAGTACTCTCAAAATGTGTACTTTCTTTAAGATGCTAACCAAGTCACTCATTTGAAGAGTTCTTTCTAGAGGGGGAGATGGTAAGACATGAAGTCAGGAGTCAGGAGTCAGGAGTCAGAAGTCAGGAGTTGTTTAATCTCTTCTCTCCCTCAGCAACCTTGCGCTTCCTCAGCTCTCTTTCCCCTGTTCCCTTACTCCAAATACGACACCCAACTCGGTACAACTTGAGGCGAACCGTACCAAATTCCAGGGGCTTTGGGAGAGTGCTTGACTCCCTCTAAAATTAAATTTTCTGCTCCCTCTAAATGAGCTGCTGCGATTGGGGTAATGCCATCACCCCAACAATTTCCTTGTCCGCAGGTCAAGCGATAGCTGCTGTATGCCAGCCAACTTCCTCGCCGTCGCTGTCCGAAGATGCTCTTACCAGCAACGCAAACGTAGCGCACTCGGGAACTGTAAAAAGCACCAGGATAGTTATTGTTGACAAAATCGAGATTCCAGCGCGTCCAGCGTTCTTGGCTAATGTGGGGAGTTCCCAGCGTGACTAACGTGGCAACAAAGCGGTAAGCTTCCCAAGGGGGAATTGCGGCGATCGCCGCATTACGAGCCAGGTAAGCTTTTTCACCTAAATAAATTCGCGAGATCCAGCCGCCAGCAGAATGACCGATCAAATTCACTTTAGCTGTGTTGTATTGCCGTAAAACTTGCTCGACCGTGCGATGCAGTTGCAGCAAAATTGGAGTCATCGGTCTACCTCCCAACGTGGGGAACCAATCTTGTCGTTGTAAGGGAACCGTAACGGTAGGAAAGCCTGACTGTTGTAAAAATTTTTCCAACGGACGGTAGGCGATCGCGGCTTCTAAAAATCCAGGTAAAATGACGGTGGGAAGCATAGACAGTAACCAGTGACCAGTGACCAGTGACCAGTGACCACGCACCACTCACCACTCACTCCACCCTACACCCTCGACAAGTAACACGCACTACTCAACTACCAACTACCAATGACCAATGACCAATGACCAATGACGACAAATGACTCCTCAATGGCGAATGGTATTCTCTACGGTGTTAGTGTTGGTCCAGGCGATCCAGAACTGATAACGCTCAAAGGGTTGCGATCGCTGCAACAAGCTCCCGTAGTTGCTTTTCCTAGAGGAATTCAAGACAAACCAGGCATTGCCCAACAAATAATTGCTCCGTGGCTGCGATCGGATCAACAGCAGCTACCCTTAGATTTTCCCTACGTGCAAGACATTGAAGTTTTAACAAAAGCATGGCAGCTAGCCGCCAAGCAAGTTTGGGAATATTTACAGAAAGGTCAAGATGTGGCTTTTGCCTGTGAAGGGGATATTAGTTTCTACAGTACGTTTACCTATTTAGCACAGACGCTGCAACAAATGTATCCCGCAGCCGTCATCAACTACGTTCCTGGTGTCTGCTCGCCTATGGCAGCAGCATCGGCGTTAGGGCTGCCCTTAACTGTCCGCCAAGAGCGTTTAGTCGTGCTACCAGCGATTTATAACGTCAACGAACTAGAATCTATTTTAGACTGGGCAGAAGTCGTAGTATTGATGAAAGTCAGTTCTGTATACGAACAAGTATGGCAAGTCTTGCAGCGCAAATCCCTACTGCAACACAGTTGGATAGTAGAACGAGCTACATTACCAAATATGGTGATATATAAAGATTTAAGCGATCGCCCGCACCTACAATTACCCTACTTTTCTTTACTCGTCGTCCAAGTCAGTCGTCAGTGACTAGCGACTGATCCCATCTTGCCCGTGTGGTTAGAATTCTCAATTGTGGCGGCGATCGGAGTCTTACCCGTTCTGTGGATGCAGCTATC
>NZ_RSCK01000073.1:10275-33618 GCF_003991895.1 Chroococcidiopsis cubana SAG 39.79 | reverse complement strand
AGCACGGTTTTGAAGGCGAGGCAGAATCGCGAGATTCTGAGGGGAGACTGCAACTCCCCGTCCTTAGCCAGCGGCAACAGATGGTGACGGTAAATCGGTTTGTCGTATCGGTTACCGAGTTCATGCGGCGGTCGCTCGACAGCTTTGATGTTAGACGGCAGGTGTGTGAGTCGGGATTGAGAATGTGCAAAGAGCAGATCGAAAAGATTAAGCAGAGAAAGCATCAACAACAGTACGATCGAGCGATGGCGATCGCAAGAGTAGGCAACTCCTTAGAGCAGGAATTTTGCTATGGATAGTCATACTGTGAGCAGCATGGATGTTGCTAGTTGCAATTTCCAAGTTGGCGATCGTGTGATGGTTGCGGCTCATCCGCTGTTGGCTGGTAGAAAGGGAGAAATCACTGCCCTTCCTTCTCCTGACGCGGGCATCGTAGCACTCGACAGTGGCGGAAGAGAAAGAATACCGCTATCGTGTTTGAAGTTGGCAGATTGTTTAATGTCAAACGATGTTCCCGTGGGAACATCGTTTAATATTGAAGTATTAGCATCAGCAGAAGATCGGATGAGCCAAGCGGAGGCGATCCAATGCGTCGAGCAGATCAACCATCATTGCCATCAAATTCGTTATCTGTTGGTCGAGCTAGATTCAAGAGGGGGATATTTAGCTTTGGGCTTTGCGAGTATGAGCCAGCTGATGAGATCCCAACTATTTGATAAAGCTCGCTCGACTCTACAAAAAGAATTGCAAGCCGGACGGATAGAGAAAGAGTATCTCAATCTTCCAGTCGGGACAATGCCAGAACGTCAGTTGCGCCCTTTGTCCAAGCTGAAGCCGGAACATTATTCGCTAGCGCTGTCCCAAGCAGGAGAAATCGCAGGCGATCGTCCCCTAACCGAGAAAGATGTTTCTGCTGCTGTTGCCACAATGCTGCTATTGGATAAGAATGCAGCAAAACGCAGTATTGTGGATGTGGTCAAGGAGCGCACCCACATTCCATTGTGCGAGCGCAGTCAGTGCCGAGTTGAGGATGCGATCGTAGTTCGGGGATTTAAAAACGCAGACTTACGACCCTACGATGGATATTGGGGGATCGTTCAACATATCAGCGAGCATTTCTACCACATTTATATTAGCCTGAAGGGTGAGACAATCCAGTGTAGGGAAGAAGAAGTGGAATACATGGAGATGAGTGATGGCGATCGCATTACTTTATTATCAGTTTCAGCGCGAATTAGCAACTTGTTGAAAGCCGAGTTGGAAGCGGTGGATTATGCGATTTTAGAGACGATGCAGCGCTCGTTATATTTGACACAGAGACAGATGAGGTACTTAGAAGTTATGGAAAAAGATTATGGTATGAGTAGCACTAGGTAAGTGAGATAAGATTGGGGTAAACCGTACTGGGTTAGCTTTTAACTCTAAAAGGCAAGCAGTGTAGTAAATTGCTTGAATAAACGCTTCGGAGGTCTTGCAGTTGATGATTTTTAGTGATGTAGTCGAGGTAATCAAAAGTCTCTCTACAGATGAGAAGCGCGAAATTCAACTGTTGTTGCAGCAGTATCTGCGTGAAGAGCGGCGTGAGGAGATCTACAATAACTTTAAGTTAGCGCAAGCTGAACAGCAAAAAAATGAGCTAAGGTTTTCTGCCAAGATTGAGGAATTGAAACAACTGATAGAGGAGTAACGGTGGAGGTCAGTTTCAGTTCTCCCTTTAAACGTGCTTCAAAAAGCGGATTCAAGGCAATGTAGAACTAGAGGCAAGGTTTTGGCAGAAGTTGGAACAGTTTACCATAGACCCATTTGCTCCAAGTTTAAAAACGCACAAACTATCGGGCAAGCTCAAGGAATTTTGGAGTTTTAGCGTAGACTACAACGAGAGAGTATTGTTCTACTTTATAGAAGAAGGAAAAGCTATGTTTGTAGATATCGGTAGTCATGATGAGGTATATTAAGCGACGGTATTTTTAGCATGATAACAAGTACTGTTAAGTTCACTGCTTAGCTCCGTAGTAAGCGCTCGAAACATGGTCTCAGAAAATAGAAAAGCTATAATTCAACCAAAAAGAAAAATTCACATGACCCGAGCAAGAGCGGAAATCCGCTGAAGTTCAACAAATTGCCCCAAGTCAAGCCAGCAGAGAATAAGAAGGTAGAAATTACACTAACTGACCAAAATGGAGTTGTCTTTACGGCTTTGATTAATGCAAAAAGTTGGCGTAAGGCAGAGGCGGACGCGGCTAATTTTAGTGAATGGGGTGGAGCTGTGAGTGGCAAACTGGGGCAGCGCACTGCTGATGGTTTTGAAGTCGTCGAAGCAGGAGTCAGGATTTTTGAGAAAAAATCTAAGGAGCCAGCGGCGGAAGCTGTCTCTACCAGTTAATGTTTGTTAGTTGCGCTTCGCACTTGGAGTGGAGAGCTATCCTGAGTCGAGCACGTGGAAGCTAACTGTTGGGAGCGACTTTATCCTTAAACAACTTGCCAGGAGCGAAGCCAGGAACGCGAGTCGCAGGGATTATCATCTTTTCACCAGTTTTGGGATTACGCCCTTCCCTAGCTAAGCGTTGGCGCGGCTCAAAAGAGCCAAAACCGACTAAAGAGACTTTATCGCCGCCAGACACAACTTCCACAATCGTCTGTATCATCGCACTGAGGATGAGATCGGCATCTTTCTTGGTGACGTTAGTTTTAGCTGCAATAACATCAACGAGTTCGGCTTTATTCATCGTAATTAAGGCTCATCAGGTCGCCGCTATTGTAGTGTAGGAAAAGGGCAATGGCAATTGCAGTGCCGAAATCTTCATGTCTCAAAGTGAAAATTCTCTGACATTCGGCTTTTTTAGTTGCATGTAGAAGTAGGGAATTGGAAGGAATATCAGAGCGCTCGCGCTGCATCGCTACAGTTAGTTTCAATCTTTTGTCATATAAGAGTGGAAATTTTTTGGTTCTATCCACAGAGACTGTGAAGCTCTGTAACTCAAATACGGAAATCCAAAACTATAGCGTGTATGAAGTGCTAGTGATTTGCTAAAAGATCTTAGGAAACTTTTTAGACAACTGCTTCTTATGGTGGAATCTGGCGTTAGGTTGTAATGCCTACACTCCTGAAAAGGAGAGATCCTACTCTTCTGAAAACGTGTTTAGGTTCTAGAGAGGGAAATTTAACTGATTATGGAATTACGAGCTAGTAATTGTCAATCTACATTGATTATATTGATTGTAATCGGTGATATTTTGAAAGTACTTCTACCTATGAAATACTAATAAATAATTATACTTTTTTAGCTATTAGTGAGAGCAAGATCGAACAAATGCCTGTTGTAGTGAAGTGTTAAGTCAGCTAATGGTTGGGAGAGTTTTGTAACTGAAGATTTTTTAAGTTAAGAGTAGTGAAGATGAACAAGAATAATGATGAACGCCAGCAATTTCCTTCTAATAATAAGCTAGATCCCGAGCAAATTGTCGTTGAAGTCTCTGTTGCTCCAAAGCCGCCTTATCAAGAGAAAATTCCTTCTGGATACGATCCTATGGGTGAAATATACCTACGTGGAAGAGCGTTTAGAGGCTTAGCCGGAGGAAAAATTCCTTGGTGGGTGCTGATTTCGGGCTGGATAATCTTTGGTGGTTTGGCTGTACTGATTCTGCTTCTAGCATTTACCTCAGCAGCTGTTGAATTACTACTAGTCTTATTGATTGATTCTATTCCTCTGATAATTCTGTGGAGAGGAACAGTTGCCAAGCTTTCCACCAAGAAGCAAAAAAGTCGGAGAAGATAGCTGATTTTCGATCGTAGTCGTCGCTTGTCTTGATAGAAATTTTCCAAGTATTACTCAACGGGAAAACTGCATTCTCGAATGGTAAATCCTGTATCATCACGACTTCAGGCTCTTACCAACATTAATGTAGTTGGGAGGCTTGGCTGATTCATCTATCGTAGCGGCTGAGTCTCTGGCTGCTTCACAATCTCTGGATACCAACATCAAGAAAGAACCCGAAGTTTTTGCAATTTTGCGACCTACTCTACCTTTACTCTAGGTAATAATGATAACCACAGTAGGGTTAAAGGGTGCAGTTAAATTATAGCAAGAGAAAATTACTGATTAAGGATAGGATGAATATTTAGTAATATTTTGATGCGAAAACTAGTATTTTGCCGCAGGCAAATTATCCTAATTCTCAATTAGATTTTTCTCCAGTTGTAACTTGACAGTGGCGCGCTGACAACCGTTCGTAGAAAAAACACAACTCAAATCTTTACTCAGATCGCAGGGCTTTGTCTGGTTCCATCTGGCTAGCTTGCAGGGCTGGAGATAAACTAGCTCCTATCCCTACTAGTAGCGCTGAACTCAATGCTAAGGCTACTACCTCCACCTGAAATTGATAAGGGAAATTAAAAGCATCAGCAATCGTTACCGTCAATCCATGTACTACTCCTGTAGCGGCTGTTCCTCCCAGTAGACTTAGCAATGTGGATTCGAGAACCAATTGCATGAGGATATTTGCCTGAGTTGCACCAATTGCACGCCGTAAACCAATTTCAGTTGTACGCTCCTTCACAGAGGCGATTGTAATATTCGCAATACCAACACCAGCGACTAACAGTGATATCGCTGCCACTACAGCCAGTGCTTGGGAGGAAAGTTCTAAAATCTTTTGCTGTTGCAGGATGTCTTCGACATTGTTCCAAACCCAAAAACTCCGACCTGGATAACGTTGCGCTAATAGTTGCTCAGCTTGATTGCCTAAGCTTTCAAGGACCTTAATCTCGTTTGGACGTATCCGGATAATGTGAATGGAGTGACTAGCTGTGAGAGCATTGTAAACTGATATGGGTACTATCACTTGTCCTTCAGGTGGTACGTCGCCCTCAAGTTTGGTCTGTACTACCCCCACGATTACATAAGGTCTGCCTTCTACATAAAGGTGCTGACCAATGGCTTGTTGTCCCTTAAACAATTTATTGGCGAGGAATCGATCGATCGCCGCAATCGAGCGATAACTAGTAAAGTCTGCCGTTGTGAAGAACCGTCCCGCAACCAATTTCCTTCCTGAGGCGAGTAAGAATTCCTCAGAGACTGCCAACACTAATGGATTTGCTTGTTCAAACTGAAATTCAACTGGTGAAGAACCTACCCAATAGATGGCACAGATCGACTGCCAGCCTGAAAGATTTCGGCGCAGAAATTCTATCTCTGTTAAATTCATCTCAGTTGACTGGGTGCTTCCTCGCTCTCTTCTTAACTCCAACATCACCTGAGGCAAGTCTCGCTCTGCTAGTTGGCGAGCAATGATACTACGGCTGATACTACCAACTTGAAGCGTCGCGCTAACTGCTGCTACACCCATAAAAATTGATAGCGCCGTTAGAAAAGAACGCAAGGGGTTGCCGCGTAGAGAGCAGCAAGTTAGTTTTAAGAGATCGAAAGCTGAAAGCCCCATAGTACGAACGCAGATAAAAGACGATTTACGAGCAACTGGAACTAAAGGATGTCTTGGGTAAGGAGTGATTGTGAGGAATTACAGGCATTCCAACTTCTAGTAGAAATTCCGGCGCAGGTAATATTACTTGTTCGTTCGGATGCAAGCCAGAGGATACCTCTGCCGTCAGTATTCCTTCCAATCCCAAGGTGATAAAACGTTTTTGAGCTTTGCCTCGCTCGTTGACCCAGACAAAAAGATTTGATTCAGAGCGCTGAATCGCCTCTAAGTCCAGAACTACTACGTTCTGCCGCTTTGCTAAAATAATTTCAACATTCACGCTGCTACCGGGAATTAGCATCCGAGTAGGAGTATTGAGTCGTACCATCGCAGGTACGGTTGGTTGACTTAATTGGTTGCGACTTGCCTGTCTTTGATTTTCTTCAGCCTGAGGATATAAGCTTTGAATTATTCCAGCAAACTTTTGCGATTCAGGACCAATAATGCTGATGCAAGCCGATTGATGAACGCGAACCTTGGTAGCATCGAACGTGGAAAGTTGAAGCTTGACCATGACTTGCGTGGGATCGCCCAAAGTAAGTAAGTCGGTACGCCGTTCGACCCCATCACCATTCTTCACGCTGACATCCAAAACCACACCATCGAACGGTGCAGTCACAACTGAGTCCTGTATTTGCTGCTGAAGACTTTGGCGCTCAAGCTGCAAGCTTTTCAGTTCGAGTGCTGCTACACGGGCATCTACCCAAGCGTCATGTAGTATAGCCCGAGCTGTACGAAGTTTGTCTTCTTGCTGCTGAACTCGTTGTTGTGCGACAGCTCCCTCAACCACTAAGGCTGCAAGTTTATGGAGTTCCCTTTCATCGGCACTCAAATGTTCCTGCGCTACAATAATTCTCTCACGGCTACGTGCTAGAATCAGATGCTGTCGCTGAATTTGCACTTGCTGCTGGGTAAGCGCAACTTGCCGCTCGGGATAGCGCAGAGCAATTAGCACTTGACCGGACTTGACCTTGTCCCCAGGTCGAACAAACACCCGCTCCACTGCACTTTCTGCTGGAGACTTCAGCGTCTGCTGATTGCGCAGTTGCACGATCCCACTTGTATTAAGTGTATTTTCGACAGTACCTAATTTAGCAGTAAGTAAGTTTACTTTAATTGACTTGGGGGGCTGTTTGAGAACTAGTTCGTGAATTATCCAACCACCTACACTTACTAAAACTAACGTACTTGCCCAAAGTAGCCGTCGAACTTTTGGCTTCAATTTATTCTTTATTTGTTGCCTACTCATGCGTATTGTGCTTAGGGGTTATACATTAATAAATTGAGCAGGTCTTGTTGTCCAGTCGAAGTGCAGTAAAGTATAGTTGCGTAATAAGAGTGAAGACCTATTCAATTTATTTTTGTAAGGATGTTTAGTCAATTTGCAATTTTCTTTAGATAAGTTCTAAAAACGTAGCCAAAGAAAATTGGTTATATGGATGTTTGGTTTCTTAGTTATATCCCTCTGCTTGTAATGAGAAAAGACGCGCATAACGTCCTCCAATCTCTAATAGCTGAGTATGAGTACCTTGTTCCACTAATTCTCCTGCTTCTAATACTGCAATGCGGTTAGCTATGCGTACAGTGGAGAAGCGATGAGAGATGAGAATCGCCATTCGGTTTTCAGTAACTTGATGAAAGTGTTTGAAAATATGAAATTCTGCCTCAGCATCCATAGATGCTGTTGGTTCATCTAGCACTAGAATATCCGCATTTTCTCGCATAAACGCGCGGGAAAGAGCGATCTTTTGCCATTGACCGAGTGAAAGTTCTCGCCCTCTCTTAAACAATCGACCAAGCTGAGCATGGAAATTTTCAGGTATTTTTTCAATGAAAGAAAGAGCCATACCTTTTTCAGCAGATTTTCGCCAGCGAGGTTCGTCATTGAGATGATTGGCATCTCCTACACCTATATTCTCTCCAACAGTAAATTGGTATTGAACGAAATTCTGAAAAATCACACCAATGCGCTGGGATAAAATTTCTCTGTCCCATTCCTGTAAATCTAGTCCATCTAGAAGTACGCGACCCTTATCTGGTACATATAACCGAGTCAATAGATTGATCAATGTAGTTTTTCCGGAGCCGTTTTCACCCACAATGGCTAATTTTTCTCCTGGTTTCAAATGAAGCGATACGTTTTTGAGTGCAGGTTGTGAAGTACCGGGATAGGTGAACCATACGCTCTCGAACCGAAGACCATCGCCAGGAATTAATCCTTTCACCGCTTGACCGGAAGATGTGGCGGTATTTTGCTCTAAAAAATCATAGAGATTAGATAAATAGAGATTGTCCTCGTACATGTCTCCAATTGAGCTTAAAAATCCAGAAAAAGTAGATTTTCCTCGACTAAATACCATCACGTACATAGTCATATCTCCTAAAGAGATCCGACCTGCAATAGCCTCAACTACAATCCAAACATATATTGCATAAAAAGCAATGCTACCGAGCATATCCATCAGATAGCTCCAGAACTCTCGGCTCAGGGTAAGATTTCGATCTTCATGATAAATCCGCTCGAAAATAGAGCGATGGCGTTCTAACAGTAACGAACCTAATTGATATAACTTAACTTCCTTCAACGAGCTTTCCCTAACGATCAAAGACTCTAAATAACCTTGCTCGCGGCTTTCTGGAGTCCGCCAGCAAAATAACCGAAAGGCTTCTCCTGCAAAGCGGGTTTCAGCGACAAAAGCTGGTATAGATGCTACCAAAAGCACAACTACAGTCCAGAGGGAAAACTGTAACAGTAGGAAGCTATAAGTCATAAGTGAGAGAAGATCCTGAATTAGTTCAAAGGTGCGCCTTACCAGGCTCAGAGGACGAGTTGAAGCTCCTCGGCGTGCTTGGCTCATCTTGTCATAGAGTTCGGAATCTTCAAATTGAATTAACTCCAGCGACAGTGCCTTTTCTAAAATCATGACACTTACTTTCTGTCCCAGCAAAGCTCGAAGTAAGGATTGGCATACAGATAAGCCTTGCTTGCTAATCGCTAGCAGTTCAACAACAATAGCCTCCAGTCCTAAGTAACCTAATGTCCTCCAAAGATCGCTCATCATCCCAGACTGAGTAGCTAATACGACTCCATCAATAATTAACTTACCCGCATACGCACTTGCTGCTGGTAAAAGACCTGCCACTAAAGTCAAGGAAGCTAGGATTATTGTCAGATTACGGCTAGTATCCCAAACTAGGGCTACTGCCCGCCTGCTATATTGAAATAGGGAAAGAGATTGATATAAATTCTGCCTAAGAATTCGCAATATTTTTTGGTTTCTTTGTACTTTCATACAACATTTTTATTTCATACAACAATGCATTTCAATTCTTGAATGATTTTTCTATTGATAGTCAAATTTACTATCATAATGAGTGGACGCTGTGAAATCCTCTAAAACTATAGAAATATAAGCCACTCGTTGAATCGATTAAAAATTAGTATTAATATCCTCGTTATTCTTAGATAAATTTGGCTAGTTTATTCTTGACATCGAGTCTTCAATTCTCGTGAAGTAACTAGACTGGGTACTATCAGTATCGGTATTGCTTTCTGAAAGCCTTTCCGTAGCCCTTCACATCAAATCCATATAACTAATGAGTAACTTACTTAGTAGCAGCTACTTTGCCTATTCAGAATAGAGGCGTAAGCTACCAGCTTTGTTTACTAAGATGTATTAATTGAATGCATACGAAGTCGTTCGACTTATGTTGCAAAGCATTAAAGAACTCTATATAACTTTGAAATAGATATATTACAATGTTATACTTAGCATTTGATAAAAATTTTACAACCTAATCTAATCGTTTACTAATGATGCTTAAAAATCAGATCTTTACTCTTACCACAAATTAATTCTTGTTCTGGTAGAAAGCTATTTCAATATTGAATCGTGGTTGTTTTAAAGAGTTCTCCACAAATGACGAAACTCTTCGCTCCTATTTCAATCCTACTCAAAAACCTACACCTCTATTTTACATCCAAGCAAACTGAACGAGATTTTTTCAATCGTATTTTGTTTTTCCGTATCCACTCGCTCACCTCTCAGAATTGATTGAGTAAGAATTCACAAAGATGTATCAGGCAAATAGCTAAAACACTATTCCGTCGGAATTAAAAGTGGCTTTATACTCCAATTCAGATTGACATTAGGCAGAGAGCCGCCTGCAAGGATGTTAGTGCCATCGATCAACCAGATGACGTTTGTACCTCCAGTACTGCGCCAGAGAATGTCAGCTCTAGCATCGCCATTGAAGTCAGCGATAGAAGTAACTTCCCAACTGAGATCTACATTAGGTAGAGAGCCACCTGCAAGGATGTTAGTGCCATTCATCAGCCAAATTATATTGTTGCCCGTTGCCTCGTTCCGCCATCCAATGTCCGCTCTACCATCGCCGTTGAAGTCACCTGTATCATTTAACCAGTCTGGATTGGCATTAGGCAAAGAGCCGCCTGCAAGGATGTTAGCGCCATTCATTAACCAGATGACGTTTGCACCGCCTGTACTACGCCAGAGAATGTCAGCTCTAGCATCGCCATTGAAGTCAGCGATAGAAGTAACTTCCCAACTGAGCTCTACATTAGGTAGAGAGCCGCCTGCAAGAATATTAGTGCCATTCATCAGCCAAATTATATTGTCACCCGTTGCCTCGTTCCGCCATCCAATGTCCGCTCTACCATCGCCGTTAAAGTCACCCGTATCATTTAACCAGTCTAGATTGACATTAGGTAGAGAGCTGCTTGCAAGGATGTTAGTGCCATTCATTAACCAGATGACGTTTGCACCGCCTGTACTACGCCAGAGAATGTCGGCTCTAGCATCGCCATTGAAATCGGCGATAGAAGTAACTTCCCAATCGAGATCTACATTAGGTAGGGAGCCGCCTGCAATGATGTTAGTGCCATTCATCAACCAAATTATATTGTCACCCGTTTCTTCATTGCGCCAGAGAAGGTCTGCCCTACCATCGCCGTTGAAGTCATGTGTTTCTGTCAAATCAAAGCTTACAGCTTTTGGAGTTACAACACCCACTATAATCAATGCTAACGAAATTGGGACAAGAAAAATACTTTCTATAGTTTGAGTAATTAACTGAGGGAAATTAGTTGTTGGTTTTTTCATTGTGTTAATACTATCTACATGATTTGCCAAGAAATTGTTGAGAAACGAAACAAATTTATGATTCAACTTCTGGAGTAAATACATAAGCTATCTCCTTAAATCATTTTTTATGTTTTTAGGAATAGTCTTGTTCTCTTAGTGAGGACAAACTACAAGCTTACATAAGCTAGCAATAACTTGCCATTTTGACAGACATCAGTTCAAACTTAATAAAATTTGAGCGTGAAGTAGTGGAGCCTTACTTCGCTTGAGTGCAGTAGCAAGCACAAGTATTTTTAAATCAATTGAAGTTTTAAAAACTTTTAAATGAGAGCAAAACTTACTATCAAGTCAAGAAAGTACTACATAGTCTTGCCTCAAAGTTTCATTAATATTTGACTTAATTTAGCTATAATATAACTTTATCTTGCCTTGTTTTTTATGCTTAAACAAATTCATATTTAGTAATATTGTACCAAGCATTGATTGACTTTATTGGTATTGTTAATTTAAAGAATGTTTGAGAGTAAAACAGCTTGCACAAAATCTAGATATTTTCAATAAGATATTTATAGTAGCTGTAGCTGAATACATTCTTGAATTCATCGATCGCGCGTCCAAGTTCCCCAATTCGAGCGACAACTGTAGTGCTTAAATTCCTATAGGACACCAATATGAGAGATCGTCGGTAATCGGTCCAGTTGACAACCTCAATCCGACTCCAGCGCTGGCGAATTCCTCTTCACCATTATTAATTAACCACGAACCCCATAATGCCGTCATTTCATTGTCTTCAATTTCTATTGTCGGTAGGTCTAATAAATCCTGATAGACGTAAGCCTGTGACGTGTACCATTCATTTTTGCCAGACCCCTCCACCAACATGTCCTGATTGTACACGGCATATCCGCCTTCTCCTTGCCGTCCCAGTATTGGCTTAGCGAAGTAGGAGTGACCGATGTTTTCTGCTAGCATTGAGGTTTTGGGAAAATATTCAAATACCGTAGCAGCGTCGCCGCCAAAGAAATCCCATCCTAAATCGGTAATCAGGCTAAACAAGCTTTTTGGTTGCAGCACAAAACCAGACGCAAAGTTAACTAACACGACTTTTTGTTTTAAGATCAGCTGCTCCAGGCTATCCCACAGCAATTTGCCCTGCTCGTCTCGGTCGTGAATCGCCCACTCCAACGGATACCACATAAATAAAATGTCAATTTTGGTGTTATTGCGAGTGTAGAATAGTCCAACGTTCTCTTTAATGCCTAAAAACTCTAGAGGGAATAGCAGGGAAGTGGCATTGCAACCTTTCAGGTGTTGGGATAACCAATGCATCGTTCCCATATCTTCTACATTATTCAATGCCGTGAACCCTACCGTACATTGGTTAACTTTCTTACCGAGTTTTTGAGCTGCTGTTTCTAGTTGTTTGTACAAGCAAGTTGGAACTAACTCTTTGGCTTCGGGATTTGGATCGCCTAAGTTGAAGTGATGAGCAGCAAACCGATTTCCTTCCAAGCACTCAAACCAAAAACTGGGAGTCTGGCAATTGATCTCGACGATCTTCTTGTCCCCAGTCAATTCATTCCAACACCAATCTAGCCTCATGGCGAATGGCAGTGAGGAATCAGCCTTGATAACACGCAGAGATCGCTTGGGAAATCCTAAACTCAAGAGAGTTTCGTCGTCGAACCCCCTCACAACTTCCCAAGTCTTCTTGATGACACTGCCAGCAGCCCTAGTTGCTCGTTTAATTTCTCTTACCATTGAGGAACTGACTTGATGGCAGTGATACATTCCGTACGGTTGTTGCTCCTGAAGAATAGGAAGCCCAGTTTCGTCATCAATCGGGGCAACGTTGTACCACTTCAACCCCATCTGCCGGAAAAATCGATTTCGATTGGGATGTTCTAATGCTTTCACAGGTTAACCTAGCCCAAATCCACCACGTCCAAAACTACCGAAACCCGTTTTCCCACCAAAGAAGGGGCTGCCTTGAGTACGTGGGGAATTAGGAGAGACACGAGAAGATCTAGAATTAGTATTGCTTCGCTCGGAAGTGCTGCCGCTTCTACCACTACCGGTTCGGATAAATCCGCCACCGTGATGTCCTTGACCTAATTCTTTGCATTCCGGCGATTGCGGCTGTTGGCGACAGACTCCATCGTTTCGAACTATAGGCGTTGGTGTACAGGCAGTGAATAGAGCAGTCGTTACAAGTGCAACTGTCAATTTTAGTAGGTTGGGTTTTAGCTTGTCCATATTATTCCGACTACAACATAATCCTTTAGGATTCCGCAGAAGTCACGTTTTAGAAAGTCACAACAGAGCAGACTAAAACTTCTACAACTGCATGAATCAGGCGAATTTTAAAAATAAACTGTTGGTCATGTGATAAATTTCTGGCTAATAGCGCTCGAACTTGGCAGTGACAAATAGTTACAATAGACAATCAACACGTTTGCAGAATGATTCCTAGAATCACCTCAAAAAGGGGTTTCCTCTTTCTCACCCACAAACCACAACCCCTTTGCTGGAGCCAAACTTTCAGCTACTGCTGCTAAAGAAACGAAAGGCTGTCCTTGAGATTCTCGTACTGCCCTGCCCAACCCAGGCACGTCAAAAGCGACTAAATTTTGCAAAACTTCAGTCGCTTTTTGCGCCATCTCTGGATTGAGGCTGAGAACTAGATTATTCTGAGTACAACTAGACTGGCTCTCCTTAACCAAGCAAACCCCTGGTTTTTGATCGACTGCACCGACTGTCAGCAGTAAGTTCTTCAGGTTACCGCCATTTTCCGCCACCAGCTGGTTCAAACGTTGCGTTACGACTTGGCATAGCTGTTCGGGAGTTAAATCAGTTGGTACTAAGTCTCGATTCCAAGTCAGCGTCGGTTGCGGGATCGATGCACTCCCTTGCTGGGCGATCGCTGTGATGCCAGCGCCCATCTTAGCGCAGCTAAAGCTAGTAGCTTGCTCCTCTGGAGCCGGAATTTGAGCCACAGCAGGAGTTCGAGCTGGAGTAGAAGCCCCACCAGTTACCGACTGGGTACCTTCAACTCGGTCAGTAGGAGTTGGTGCAACTCCTTGAGGGACTCTAGAGATTAACTGCTCCTGGAAACCATTATTCTGTAAGTCGTTGTTGCCCACTTTCGGCTGGGCTTCACCGATGACGACTAATCCATATTCGCTGTTGTTAGTAATCTGATTGCCTTGTAAAGTTGGACGAGCTTTTTCTGTTACGACTACACCATTTCTGCTCTCTCGAATCTGATTGTCTGCTACTAATGGAGCCGAGCTACCACCAATAGCCAAACCGAAACCATTGTTTTGGAACACGTTGCCCTGAATGTCTCCTTTTGCCGCTCCAGTGACAGAAATCCCATTCGCCTCGTTGTTTGTCAACAAATTGTTTTGAATTTTGGGATTGGCAGTGCCAGTGACAAAAATGCCTTCTCGTTTGCTATTAGTGAAAGTATTGCGACGAATAATCGGATTGGTAGACTCTACCCAGATGCCAGTACCGCGCGTGTTGGGATTAGTAATAGTGACACCGCTGATTTGACTATTTCCAGCAGCTACAACAGTGCTATTTTGGCGCGTAAAGAAGATCTGGCTCGAATGCTCTCCGCCGCCAACGATCGCCACTCCTTCACCCTGCTGGGATTCGTTCCCTCTGAGGAACACACCTGGCTTGAGTTGGAGTGGAAAAGTTTCCCCAGTTTGATACTGACCAGGAGCTAATTGAATTACCGTGCCTGATTCTGCTTGTTGTAGGGCGTAGGTAATTGTTTTCAAGGGAGTAGATTCCCGCGTGCCAGCAGAAGCGGAGTTTCTACCTTGTTGTGGATTGACATACAAAATGTGCTGTTGTGCGAGATTTGCTGGTTGTGCGATCGTTTCTAGCGTTACTACTTGCAGGTTAGCTAGAGCAGTTGAGGGTACGGCGTTGGAAAAAACTAGCGTGCCGCTTAATATACAAGCAGATGTTAATACTCGATGAGTGTTCTGGAATTTCATGTTTCTACAGAAGTTTTTTAAAGCCGTAAGATATCACTGTTCTGAGTAACTACTACTGCAATACTATTAATTTAAGTCGGAACAAAAACTATTAGATATCAGATGTAGGAACAAATAATTCTCCTTACTCTGAATGAATGTATGTAGTATTACAAACTATTACTCATTTTTAAATCGATTCTTCAAATTCATAACAATATGTAAATGGATTAATAACTCTTATTCATGTCAGCTTTAACCTAGAAGAACGGCTATTATACAAACTCTTCATCTGATTTGCTTTTTTAAGCAGAGATGAGGTTAAATATTCGATATAGCAGACTAGAATTTAGGCACTAAATTTATTTTTGTCTAACGGTAGATCTACTAACAAATTTACTCGAAGTTAAAAGTAGTTGTGTTAGAAGTCGATCCTAAAGGGAAAAACTTTCTTGTTGCTTGTCCTAAACTATTATATTTCATACGTGTGGCTTCTAAACCCACATATTCAAAAGTTTCTCGTGTGTGTACGCAAAAATCTTTTCCACTTCTATTATTTCCACCACTCCAAGAGCTTGTATCTCCTTCTCCAAAGAGCCACTTACTTATTGCTAAATTAGTCTCATTGTTGCTAGGAGATCTAACAGGTATATTAATACATCGATCGCGTTTGGCATTCCACCAACCTCTAGAGATAATATTTTTGGCTCCTGAGCTACGACCATTTACTTATACTAATGGTTTCTGGAATATCAGTTGCCAACGCAACATAAATAATTTCCTCAGTTGGCTTGTTACATACTTTAACTATTTGTTTTTGAAATGATCGCGCTTGAAATGATGGCGTTCCTGCAAGAATATGGCTCCGGCAACTAAAACTGATATAATCCCAAATTCCGCACTCATGTGTTGCTTGATAGGAAAAGACTTTCCTATCAAGATAGGAAGTAATAATGATGCGAATAGATTAAGAGATATAAAAGATGAAATTTTATTATACCTCATTTACTACCTTGTTTGTAAATCAAATTAGCGATTGTATTTTGACGTAGCGCTAAAATTTCAGGCACTCGTTCAACTCAATAGTATTTTCTATTACTCGTGGATAGCTTCACAATTATTTTCTTATTAAAACTTGGATATTTCAAATCTCACTTGTTGCTTGAAAGCGCCCTAATCGCGGCGCTGCATCGCGTTACTGATTTAGAGAAACTTGTATCATGGAAAGTACCCTGGCAGCTAAAACCGAATTCTCAATAGTGCTTTTCAGCCTGCTTGAAAGCGTGGTTCTGGGCTTTTATGGTTACTATCTTGGTGAAGTGACTCTTGTCACTATCCCGTTCAGAAGATGATCTAACAAAACCAGCCCAGGCAGGATTCTCTTCACGAGTTGGTTCTAGAGTTGATATTGACTCTAGAAAGCTTTGTTTTGCCTACAAATTTCCATGGTACATAAATTCTCACCATTTTTGGTGTTTTTAGCCTTTACAGGTGGAACAAAAAGTTTCTCAGAAGAGATTAGAATACAAAACTGCCACAGCGCAATGGATTGTTTTACTACCAATGGTAATTAAGAGTATAGAACTGAGTACCTGAGAAATTAGCAACTGCGAAAGCTCTCACTTATACAAAAATAAAGTCTCTTGAGAGTGAGATATTAGTAGTGTCTTTCACAAGACCAATTAAATCCGTGCCCTGGAAGAAGATTGCTGTATCACCACCCCATATAGATCTTTGATCGAGAGAGTAGTCACTGATACTACCAAAAAGCTGGATCTTATCGCCCTCTGCAATATTGAAATCTACAATCTCAGCGTTAGAAACTGAGCCTCTATAGTAGACAGTACCGTTACCAAGGATAAAAGTATCCGCACCAGTGCCACCGATGAGGGTGTCTACTTCATTTGTACCGAATGCAAGCCCTCCACCGTCAAGAATATCATTGCCACCTCCACCTTGAAGAGTATCGTTACCAGATCCGCCAAACAATGTATCATTACCAGTACCACTATCTCTCTCAACAAAGTCTCCAAAGATAGAGTCATTGCCATCTTCGCCTAGAACTCTGTCATCGCCGTTGCCGCCTAGAAGAGTATCATTGCCACTTTGACCTAATAAGGTGTCAGTACCACTTAAACCTGTAATAACGTCATCTTCTGGAGTTCCTAATAAAAAATCGTTCAGAGAACCCGGATTTTGATCGCCAGTAATTGAAGCCATTTACTTGCTCCTTGTTCTTAAACTTCAATCTTTAAATTCTGACCAAATAGAGAAAATATGTATAACCTAAAAGGTTATAACGTTACAAAAGCTTATTGATTACAGAAAAACTCTTGAAAAGAAAATCAATAAGCAAACACCTAAGATGTCAATAAATCTCTTTCTTGATTTAACTATCCATTTGATAATGGGTGACTCTAGCCAATGCAATCGTTCAAAGACTTTTTCTTGCGGCTTCACATTCTTGGGCAGCTTCTTTTTGACTTTCATTTTCTTTTTTGTTTTCGCATAAGCCGAGTACTTCTCAGCATTACTTACTTGAGGTGCTTAAGGGTGGAAAGCTTTCAGAAGATTGCCCAAGATGTGGTTCTTGCTTTTGAGCGTCTATTCCAAATCTAACAATTCCTGATCTAGTATTGCTCTCTCAAGCTTATCGAAAGAAATTATTTATGGAATAGACATTGCTAAATATTTGGTACTGTAGCAACGCTGATCTTACCTTCCTCAATCACAAAACTATCTTCTGGAGTTGTGGCATTAATGCTGCCAATTCCTTCTACATCAATCTGGCAAGTACTTTCACATACTGTCTGCGATGCTCCAGCCGCTAGGTCAATTTCTTCTGTATTCTCCCCTTCTGTAATTGTGACTTTATGAGGCTGGCTATCTCTATTTTCTAGCTCGACTGCAAAAGCACTCGTAGTGCTAAGTAAAACAATTCCTAAAGCTATAACGATCTTATTCATTTCTTCTTCTGGTGTTATTAACTGCGTGTTTTAGCGAAATCGACAACTAAAATACTACACAAACCCATTTTTCGTATACTTTTACCTCTTCCTATATGTTGCTAATGCATATTCACATTGTTCAGCTTGGCAGGTAAACATCTCAACTTGTGCTTGATGTTGCCCTCGTTGCTTTGCAGGAAAAATAACATAGGCTATTTCCTCATTAGACCTATCTTGAGCGCGTGGCTTAAATCGTTTGCCCTGACGATTCAATATCTCTAAATCAGTGTCAAGAGCTTGTTCGTCACCAACTACAACGAAGCAATAACTCCGCCCTTGTGTTAGATTATAAGGCTGTTCAATCTTACTTTTTGATGCTAGATAACCCTTGCGTACAGGTCCTACACGTTGATAATTTCCTGGTTGGCATTTTTCCGTGGCTACTGAGTTTAAATCTGCCTCATCTATACTGACTTGAGCTTGGGCAATGCTAACTACAGGTACTAAAAGTGTAATGCCGAGAAAAAGAGAGAGCGCGGATTGAATCTGAGTGATTTTACGCATTTTGTTCTCCTGTTAAAACAATTTCTTCCACACGCCTAACCTTTAGAGGTTTTTCAATCAGCAAATCTAACTTGGAACCAGCATCTTTGTGGCAGCCTCATTAGGTTGCTTCGGATTAATCTGAATACTTTAGATTCCGAAAAACTAGTCTCTCTACAAAACAGGGAAGGCAAGAAGAGAAGTAAAAAAACGCTTTTTTCTAGCAAAAAGTTACTATTTCTTGCACTTGGTGAATGTTCAAACTGAGCGATTTGCACTTGGTTGAATCAGTCTCAACCTTATGTTGACTATCCTATATATTTTGTACGACCCGAACCAGAGGGAAAAGCGCAAATAAAATTGCGTGTTTACGCAAGTCTCTTGAGCGAAATCTAAGCTAAATTGTAAAGGGCTAGCTATTTCTAAGCGGGGAGCGCGATACCTGCTCTGCAATTAAGGAAAATTCCACTTATGGGTATCTTTTCCGGCGCTACGCTTTGTCAAGCACTCTTATTACTAAGCCTGCTCAACTTTCCCTCCAATGCTAGCCAAATTTGGGAAGGCACGGGACGGGTGATTAGTGGAATTGGGAAGGGAGGTTCAGTGGAGCTGCGCTTAGAAATTGATGGAGAGGTTGTAACATCTCTCTCTGGTCCTCCATTACATGGGATAATACAAACAACTCCTGACTTAAACGGGACAATCGAAACACAAACAGGGACTTGGTATATAGAGCGATGTGGTGAAGAGCTGTGTGTCAATTTGCAGCAGCATCACCCCAAGCAAACAATCTTCTACCGCCTGATGCTGAAGAATCCATGAGCAGAAGATTGAATCTCCTCAACATTTGGCTCCTAGCAGGAGTTGGTTTGAGCGCTTTTTGGAGTGTAGTTTTGAGTGCAGTTTTGAGCCAGTTACCCCTGGTGGGGCAACTAGAGCTGAGAATTCAAGACTATTTGACACGACTCCACAAACCAAGCGTTCTACCGAAAGAAATCTTATTAGTGACAATCGATCGCCCGATTGCTAGACCAGAACACAACTTCTACGCCGAGCTAGTTCAAGCACTGATTCATAAAGGCGCAAAAGTTGTCGTCTTAAATTTACCTAATTCGATCAGGCGACCTTTAGATAGTCGGTTAGAAAATTCTCTCAAGCAGGCGATCGCAAAATATTCAGACCAAATCGTCTTAGTGACGTATATCAAAAGGCGCTCTCATCCACTTCCTGCAGTATTATCTGTGTACCATCATCTGCTGCCGTTCGATCGCCAGAGCATCAAACCGCTAATTGCTCCAGAGCAGGTGCATGGTTTTTTTGAATCCGAGGTTGATGTTAAAGATCTGTCTAGTCCAGCTCGCCAAGCGCACTTGGCAGGAGATTTCCACTATGTAGAAGACTTTCACCGGACGCACCAAGTCAAATCGGTGGCGGCGATCGCTTTAGAAAAATTTTCTTCACATGCAGCCAACCCAGCAATCGTTCAAATTATCGAGAACGAGAACACACCTCTAACTCAAATTGCTGTGAATATCAACTTCTGGGGTCCGGCGGGAACATTTCCCCGCCTCAAGGTCTCATCTATCTGCGCTGCGGCTGCGCCATTGAAGCGATGTAGCGTGACTCCTACTCATCAAGTCAGCCAGCAAGTTCGCCACAAATTAGTCTTGCTCGATCTACCCAAGGAATATTTAACTTCGTTGGGAGTGCTGTCTCCGTTTGGCGATCGCATGTCGGTTGGAGAAGTGCAAGCAAATCTCATCGCTAGCTTAATGACAAATTCATATCTTAAAACAACTCCTAAATGGTTCGATCGCACGATTAACATGCTGGGAGCCATTTGTCTTGGTCTACTCGTCACTGCTGGGATAGTCGAACGCAAAACCAAATCTATTCGCCCCAAAATTTGGTTATTTGGGGGAATTTTAGGAAGCTATACTAGTTTAAGTCTTTTAGCCGCTTGCCAGGGGTCGATAATGCCGCTAGCAACACCAATCTTGATTTGGCTAGGTTCGGGCGTTTTAGTCGCTGTCTGCTTACAACTGGCATGGAAACAGCATCAGCTGCACCAGCAGCGACAAGCACTAGCAGAACGACAGGCAGCCCTGTTGCAAGCGCGGAAACTACTGCATCGAGTGGTGACGGACATACATGACGGTCCGCTCCAAGAACTGAAGTTGGTGATGGATGGCATAGAACTGCTAGCGATCGACCATCCAACTGTCAATCCCAACCCTTTGTTAGATCGGCTAGAAGCAGTTGGACGCGAGCTGCGGGTTCAGTTGGGTAATACTCGCTTGATGGCAGAGAAATTGGCGGTGACACCCGAACTAGAAGCCGGGTTAGTGCGGGGGATGCGCCAGCATTTGCAACAGTTAGTCAAGAGTGGAGAATTGAGCTTAAGGATTCAGGATAACTTGCACCCCCTCCTGGAACCGGAATCGGATAGTAGCTGGCTCGATGCGCGTGAAGATATTTTTCGTTTCTTCAAAGAGGCGATCGCCAACGTCATCTACCACGCTCAACCCCCAAATGGTTCTGCAACCGAAATCTCCGTTAGCTTGACTCAGCGAGGAACTCAATGCACGCTACTGGTGGAGAATAATGCCATTCAACCTGCTGCCTCTCCTTTAGAAAGCACCAATAGAAGAAAGCTTAGTGGTGGGTACGGTACTAAACTGATGGCTACGATTGCGGCAGAACTACCAGGCGGACACTGGGAGCGCATTCCCCGAGTAGATGGAGGGATGCAGGTGAGGCTGATTTGGACTTTGGACGCTACTGCACGGAGCAAAACCGAAGATCGCTAAACTCACCTTGGTTCAGCAAACAATTAACTTGCGATCGATCGCCGCCATACAAACAGCGACGCGAGAGTTGGTATTTTGTCCGTCGAGCGGCTCAATGTCCAATTTTGCCTTGAGGCGCTGCACGTAATTCTGAGCTGTTTTGTGGGAGACGTGCATTTGCTGGGCGATCGCCCGATCTGACAGCGCTTGATTGCACAAAAGATCGAGAATTTCCAACTCCTGTTGGGTGAGTTGCATTTCCTTCATCAAATCGCGATGAATTTTCAGTTGTCCGGCTAGAGCGCAACGAGCGCCTTCCAAGAAAGCATTTCGCCTTTCCATCTTGTTAACAACAACAAAACCACCTTGGTGATTCCCAATCTGCGCTATCAGTTGTCTGAGGCAGTTTGGTTCGCTGCTATAAACGAGGATGTTGACTGTGGGGTAGCACTCGAAAATCTGTTTCAACATTGCTAAACCTGGCTTGGCTGATTGCCCACCCCCTACCGTACCAAATTGCAGATCGATGACTAATAGAGCGGGGATTTCTAGCTCTAGCTGCTCGATTCCCTGCTGAGGTGTATTTACACCAACACAGGTACACTGAGGTTCTAGTATTTGTAAAAACTCACAGTTGTTCTGATTGACTTCAGGATGATCTTCAATCACCAGAAAAAAACGCTGCTTGCAGTTCATGAACCGAAAGTATTTTTAAGTTAATAATTTGCATTTGCTAAAAGGTAAAGTTGACTCGGCTCGATTGCAAGGTAAACTCTAGTACGAGTCAGTGCTGAACTGAGTTTTTGATGCCAACTCAATTAATTTAAAGCTGCGTCGTCTGAGCAGAAAATTATCTTGCTAGTAATTCACAGCTTGCCTAAAAGAAAAGAGCTGAATTTAGATTTGAGATTTTTCAGCTAGAAAACCTAACTAAAACACAGTGTCTTTGAAGTAGCC
The DNA here is from genome assembly GCF_003991895.1 of Chroococcidiopsis cubana SAG 39.79. Lineage (NCBI taxonomy): Bacteria > Bacillati > Cyanobacteriota > Cyanophyceae > Chroococcidiopsidales > Chroococcidiopsidaceae > Chroococcidiopsis > Chroococcidiopsis cubana. The sequence goes on along the minus strand of NZ_RSCK01000073.1, from coordinate 11,806 downwards.
AAATTGAGACTGTTTCGGAACACTCTCAATCTTCTAGATACTAGGAAGACAACCCGCCGATGAAAATTACTCTCCTCCAACAGCAGCCAAAATAATCTTTCCTGATTCAAGCTAGAAATTTTACTGAAGTACTCAGCAATTTGGCTAAACTAAATCAGAGATTTATGACTGCTTTTTTGGCGCTCTTCATCGTCTCACAGTTTCTTAGAAATTGTGCTGTAGCCTAGTCAACAAGCGGTAGCGAGTCAAAGGTAATACTACCATGATTTTTAGAACTCCTATAAGTGGTGAGTTTCTCTTTGGTAGATCCTGCATGACCAAATCTTTTATTTTAAAATAACGATACTTAACTGTTTACTAACTTTTTAGCATACTCCCCCAGGGGATATTTACCAAGGGGATTGTCTGTTTCGTTACAAAGAGTAATTATTAATCTCGCTAAATATATAAAATTAGTAATGCTTGAAACAGTCTAACTTTTAAGCCCCAAGCTAAAACCTCTACATGCCAAGGAAAAAACTCGACTGCAAAGAATGTGTCAGCGGTTGCTTAATAGGAAAAAAACAAATTAGATGAGATAAGCAAAATAAATTCATAAACATCTTGGCTCTCAAACTAGTTTAACTAATTTGAGATGATACGAGTATTCTTAAATATAGTTAGGAACTCAATCTGTTTCCTCTGAACTAACTTTATCTCGTTTTCTTTTTAAAGCTAAAATAAATTCACGTTTAGCAATAATGTACCAACTGCTCGCTTTAGTTCATTGGTATCACTAAAATATTAGTATTCTCAATCTACAGGGGATATGCATGTATGGATAAACTTCGTACTTCAAATTTTCGAGATCGTTGCTTATTTGAGTCTAGTTAAAATCGTTCGTCTGCCATCAAGAAAAATTGGGGATATACTACTTTAAAACACCTTCTCCTACTACTTTTGGCTGATTAAACCGATGTGTCTCTGCGCGTACTTTTCCCTCGTGTATAAATCTTAATAATTTCTGAGCTTAGAAAAGAGTAGATTAGATTCAAAAGCCCTTTCAAAGGAGCTTAGTAGAGAAGATCGTGAATAGGCTATTTCTTGCTCGTTTGCTTCTCGTAGTACTTGGCTCCTCGCATATAAGCTAGACTCTCAGTCTTAAACTTATCTACAACTCTATTTTTTATAGGGCAGCTCTATGAGTTGTAGAGATAGCTTTGTGGAGTCAAAAATGTATGTTAAGAGAAAACCTTTAACATTATCTCAGTTTTCACAGAATCTCTTGAACGAGCGCGGCACCGCTGGATCGTGCCATTTGGTCCATAGTGGCAGAAAACGGTCGTCTAGCAACAATCATAGCCGTACTGTGTCTGAGAATATCAAAACTTATGTTCGGCGATCGTCATAGCCTAGAGCGCTCAGATCGCTAACTTCTAGCATTAATTGGGAAATTTAAGACATGAAACTACTAAAACCGATAGAACCGATCGCAACACTTTTTTTTGTTGCAGACTTACTACTCGTAGGAATTCTCCCCGCTACCGCTAGT
>NZ_RSCK01000073.1:9926-10211 GCF_003991895.1 Chroococcidiopsis cubana SAG 39.79 | reverse complement strand
TACACTGCCGTTTCTGCCGACTATGATGGCGATGCTAAAGCTGACCTAAGCGTTAGAGGTAGCAACGGAGCTTGGTATATTGACTACTCTGGCAACGGCTATGGTCGCTGGGATGCTTCGTATAACGGGTATGGCGACACTAACTACACTGCCGTTCCTAGCGACTATGATGGCGATGCTAAAGCTGACCTCAGTGTTTGGGGTAACAATGGAGCTTGGTATCTCGACTACTCTGGCAACGGTTATGGTAGCTGGGATGCGACATACAATGGATATGGCGATCAA
>NZ_RSCK01000073.1:9628-9916 GCF_003991895.1 Chroococcidiopsis cubana SAG 39.79 | reverse complement strand
CGGCTATGGTGATACTAACTACACTGCCGTTCCTGCCGACTATGATGGCGATGCTAAAGCTGACCTAAGCGTTAGAGGTAACAACGGAGCTTGGTATATTGACTACTCTGGCAACGGCTATGGTCGCTGGGATGCTTCATACAACGGGTATGGCGACACTAACTACACTGCCGTTCCTAGCGATTATGATGGCGATAAAAAAGCAGACCTCAGTGTTTGGGGTAAGAATGGAACTTGGTATATTGACTACTCCGGCAACGGTTATGGTAGTTGGGATGCCACCTACAA
>NZ_RSCK01000073.1:0-9618 GCF_003991895.1 Chroococcidiopsis cubana SAG 39.79 | reverse complement strand
TACACTGCCGTTTCTGCCGACTATGATGGCGATGCTAAAGCTGACCTAAGCGTTAGAGGTAGCAACGGAGCTTGGTATATCGACTACTTTGCACTTTAACCGACTGCGCAGATAGTAGAACCTAGATTCTGCTTTGTTTCTAACTAGTGCGGCATGAGGGAACGCTTTTTGCCAGCGGGTTAGTCACGGCTTTTGCTTTACAGCTTGAGTTCGAGCCTGAAAAGTCCGAGCTGTCACACATTGATTTTGTCCGACGCTCTCGGAAGTCTTGGTTCAATCTGTAGCTAAGTCTGCATCTGAAGTCGAGCGCACCTGAAAACTAGCAGCAATGCATAAAGCGGCTACCAAAAATGCGATCGCGCCTCCAATTGCTCCTATAACAGGTGCAGTTGGAGCAGTTGGCGGGAAGATCGATCCAAACAGACTGACTGCCGCAGCTACCCCACCAAAATACATCCCCGTTCCCAGTCCTGCTTGCTGTGGTGGCACCAGCGCTAAGGCAAAATGAATTACACCGTTAAATATCACACTCATCCCAGCAATGACAGCAACTACAGCTGCTCCCAAAGTCACCCAGGTAGGAATAAATACGCTCGCCTCTAACAATCCGACTGTGACTCCAATCCCAATCAACATCGCTTTGCGGTTGCCTACTTCCACCGCCCATTCTCCCGCTGGTAGAGCGGCAAAAGCTAGAGCTATTGCAATTCCTACCATTAACCAATCCACATTTGCCATATCCAACTGGGTTCTAAGCATCTGTGGCAACATCCCCATGAACGACTTCGTTCCCCAAGTCAAACTAGCGCCAGTAATAAAAATTAACCCTAGAGCAGAAATAGAGAGCGATTGTACTGCTGTCCGATCTACCGCTGCCTCTGGTGTCTGAACGTAGGAATTCAACGATCGCAAAACAGCTGCGGTTCCTAACAGTACCAACGAACCAATGGTGAAAGTCAAAACTGCCCCCAAACTGAGAATGAATTGGCTGGCGATTGGTTTGAAAGCCCCGATGACTCCCGCTACTAAAGTGAGTAAACTAGCTGCTAACGGTAACTGGGCAGGTTTAGCGTAGCGAGCGAGTAAAGAGATAGCTGGGCTGCGAAATACTGTCATTGCTAACGCCCAAGACACTAATACTACCAGCAACACCGTTCGTGTCACGCCAGCTTGTTGACCAAAAACAACCGTAGCAGGGATGGCAATGAACAATGCTGAGGACAGTACTACTCCTACAGCAATAAATGGAAACCGACTACCTAACCAGTGCTTAGCTCGATCTGATAATCCACCCATCAGTGGTTCCATGACGATCGCCAAAGCATTTTCTACCATCAGCAAACCAACTGCTAACTGTTTGGCATAGCCAAATTGAACCAATAGTTGGGGCAGGTACAGGTTATAGACGATCCAAGTTAAAGTAATTGCGCCTTGCAGGGCTGCCAAGCCCCAGACCTGAAGCCAAAGAATTGCTGGTTGAGTTAACTTCCTCGGCTGCCTTGACATTTTCTTCTTTTGCTCTCTGGCTCTATATTATGTTCGTTACTTCGCATCTGTAGTTGCACGAGCGGCTTAATAGTTACAAATACTCAAAACTCTTACTCGACTATAAAGGAATATCAAATTTTTAAGATTGAATGTGTTTGCTGACAACAAATACTTGTAGTAACTCTTCTGAAAGAAGACAAGTCATCAATAAAAACTTAATATAATTGGTATATCATTAGTAAGATATAAGCACTTGAAAAAATCAACGATCGCTCTGGAAACTCGTACAAAATTCATCGAGATTTCAGCTAGCTCGAACTAAATAAAGTTTTTTACTATTTTACTAGAAAAAAGTACGATTTGTAGAGCTTATTTATCCGCTCGCTCATCTGCATACCAATCTATTACTGACTTTTGCTCATAAGCTCTATTTCATTCCTATACGTTCGTTATTTTTTGTAACGAACAATACTTTTGACTGGGCAAATATCCCAGAGGGGAGTATTCTAAAAAAGTGGATAACAAATAATTATTAACAAAGTAAAAAATAAATGACTTGTTTTAGTAGTCCTGTAAGTTAAAAGTCGCAAACGAGTTATAGTTTTAAAAATTAGTCGTAAAACTTGCTTAGAGCGGCAGATAATTACTTATGTGACATCCGACTAATACAAAATTGAAAGATTATTTCCTTTTAAATAATCGTTGATAATAAATGTTACATTGTTTTTGTAACCTCATAACAATCGAATTAAAATTCTTACTGTCTTACTCTAGTTAGCATCGATCGAGTAGAAACAAACAACTTTATTCAACCTAGCTTTGACTGGCTGAATCTCCTAGATGTTTTCAAACAGGCATGGCAGAAGTATTGCAATTCTTACTAATAGTGAGTGATATTTGTGTGACAACAATAATTTTATGTTTTGACCGCCTTTTCAATAGCTAAATTAAGTATTTTGCGATAAGTTTTTCGGTAGGAGAGAGCCTTCTTCCAAGTCTCTTTTACTGTATTTGATGATATTGTCTAATAGGAGGACTACGTTCAGTTCAGGAAGGTAGTTTAAAAGTCTTAAGTCAGGAACTCTATGGAGTAAGTGAAGTCCGATTGTAGCGCTTGCGTAAATAAATCAGATTTATCTTCCAATCTCACAATTTGCTAGATTCTTTAACTGCTAGCCAAAATGTACAAATGTCTATAGTTCTGCATAACCCGATTTCAATCGATGGGCGTGTCCTCAGTCAGAAGCAATTTTAGAAACAGTAGGACTTGGAGATCGCGTTGATGCTTATTCTAACCAACTTTCTGTTGGACAAAAACAGCGGGTGGCGATCGCTCGCGCTCTTATTAGTCAACTTAAATAAACTACTCCTTGCTGATTGTGACAGCTTAGACTCTTAGGTTCGAACTCAAACCGTTAAGAGAAAGTGGTGAAATTGAAAATGGAAAATGTTTTGAATACTGAGTTTATTGGCAATACTAAGTTTATTGGCTCTTTCAAAAGTAAGATCTGTACAAAATCACTTAGAGAGTATTAAATATTGCTTATAAACTTCAAAGTAATCGTTATACCATTATTAATAAAGTTAAATTCTTATGAGAAGTTAAGAAAATCGGCTTATGCATAGCAATCACTCCATGAGTAATATAGCTTATACTTCAAGTCTTTCACTAACTATAAAAATGAAATACATTTTCTCCGCTTGGGAAAATATATAGTTTATCACCAAGTAGAGAGCTTTGGTTAAATAGTGAAATCCATAGTTTTTCAGAGCTTGCAGTACTAAATTTATTAAATTTCTAGAAATTTCCTATCACCCTGAAAATAGAAAATTTTGAGTTAGTCATCGAATCATCTCATAGTAACTGATAGCTAAGTTAATTAACCTACATTTATTGATGAATATAAGCAATTATGGCAGAAGCTGAACCACATCAATTCAAGTTAGTGTCGCTCGCCCAGATTCAGATCGGTCGATGGGAGCAACCGCGTCATCATTTTCACCACGATGCTTTAGAAGAGCTAACCGAATCAGTTCGACATTATGGGATTCTGCAACCGATACTCGTTCGACCGATAGATTGTCCGAACGTGAAATACGAATTAGTCGCAGGAGAACGGCGATTTCGTGCTGCTATGGCAGCAGGGCTAGATCGAGTCCCTGTCATTATCCGGTGGCTGGACGACCTTGAAGCAGCTACTCTCAGCTTAGTCGAAAACTTGCAGCGGGAAGACCTCAATGCGATTGAAGAAACCCGCGGCATCGTGCGCCTGCTATCACTTCATTTACAGTTATCGTGGGAAGCAACCGTATCTTTTCTAGTACGCATGGCAAAGGAAGCTAAAGGACAAACAGCCCAGAACGTTTTGGACCGAGAGATGATTGCTAGTGTGATTCGCGTATTCGATCGCTTGGGAAAGATAAGCTGGGAGTCATTTGTCACCTGTCGCTTACCTTTGCTCAACTTGCCAGCGGACATACAATTAGCGATTCAAACTCAAGCACTCAATTACACCAAAGCGCTTGCCCTTTCTCGTCTTAAAGATAACGAACTCCGTTCCATTCTGCTGGAGCAGGTGTTGGAACAAAACTTATCCGTGCGCCAAATTCAGAGCCAAATTCGACAGTTGCAGCACCCCAATCTACCAAACCAACCGCACGAGCGCTTGTTTAACCAAGATATCGAGTGCTCCTCTCAATCCAATTTTGAAGCAAATTTAGCAACAAATGGTAAAATTAGTGTAACTAATCAAACCAAAGCTGGTGCAATATTAAATCATCACAATTCGAGTCCTACCAGCGAGAGCAGCTCTTGTGAGCTACTAGAATTAGAGGCAGAGTCACAGAAAGTTCAAATCGTGCCGTTAACTTATCCAGAGCGGCTAAAACAAGCGAATGTCCAACGAGTCAACCTCAGACTTATTAGTACTTCACCCCAATCCAATCGACAAGACGTTGAGGAGCTGCCGCTGCAAAACGTACTTGAGATCCAGATAGCTATATTAACTCAGATAGAAAGTATTTCTCGGCAGATCCGAGAGTCGCTGGCTAGCAATCGTCGAGATATTTGCACTCCTAAGCAGCAGAGGCGATTGTTAGCACTCCTAGATCAAATGCATCAAATTTTGAGTGAGGAACATTAGTTGACAACTCCCATCACTAAATCCTTTCAGGATTACAGTGGAGGATTCTTAAGAAATTTTTACTCTTAAAGGCTGTGCCAAAACAGCCACTACCCTCTCGCCTGTTAAACCCGTTGAGGCTACATTTTCTCCCAATATTAGCAGCACCATTCGCATCCGCCTCTTGTTTCATACCAGGATTTACGCCAACAACAAGATGTATAGGCTTTCAGGCTCTTATTTCGCACGAACTTTTCTATTTGGAGTCATTGGCAGAAATTTAAACCTGAAGCAGGTTTCAGAATTTACTCTCATCAAAATGATTAAAGAAGGCTAATTACACACTATGTTATTAGACCCTTCGCTCTGTCAAATTCTCATAAGCTAAGGAGACATCGTGGCACATACACCAAAGTTTCGCCAATTCATTCGAACCTTACAGAAGGCGCAGCGGGAAAACCTCAAAGCTGAAGGGAAATCTCCACCGCTGACCAAACAGCAGGCTCGATGGACGCGCCGGCGCTGGCTCAAACTAGCAGCCCTTGCTACAGGAACAGCACTTACTACTAATGTATTGCCCGATTTAGAAGCGGCTTGGAGTCGAGAGAGAAGGAACCCCAAAATTGCGATCGTTGGCGCTGGCATTGCTGGATTGAATGCAGCTTACCAGCTCAAAAAGGCTGGCTTGACTGCTTCCGTTTATGAAGCTAGACAGCGATTAGGAGGGCGCATACTCTCAGTTACTGGTGCTGTAGGTGAAGGTTTGGTGCTCGATTTAGGCGGTCACTTCATCAACACAAATCATGCAGATATGTTGGGGCTGGCAAATGAATTCGGTCTGAAACTATTTAATCGGAATGAGGATGCAGCTAGCTAGATTTCCCTTTCCTAAAGAAGCTTACTATTTTGATGGAAAAATCCGCTCTGAAGAAGAAGTTGCAGATAAACTGCGTTCGCTCGCACGGCAAATTTCTGATGATGCCGACTTGTTAGACAAAGACTACAAGAAGTTTGCACCAATGTTCGATCGGATGTCTGTTACCAGTTATCTAGACAAACACGCCGATAAGATTCCGGAGCCATTTATTCGCGTACTGATCGAAGATACTATCCGCACGGAGTTTGGTACCGAACCCAAAGAGGCTCCAGCTCTACTACTCCTATTTCTTCTGCCTGCGGTAGACGGAAACAAAGTAGAGGTATTGAGTGGTTCTGATGAAACCTTTGTGGTCGAGGGTGGTAGTGGCAGAATTATCGATAGTCTGGCACAGGCTCTACCAGGACAGATTCTTCCTGGTATGCGCCTAACTCAGATTCAGTCTCGCGGTAGTGGCTTTCGTCTGAGCTTTTTTGGCAATTATATTGTCGATGCCGATTACGTCATTGTCGCTATACCTTTCACCGTACTGCGAGAGGTGAAAATCCAAGTTGACTTGCCAAGGAGGTTAAGGCGTTTCATTCACGAAGCCAATCTCAGCTCGAATGAAAAGCTAGAGGCTGGATTCGATCGGAGAGTCTGGCGACGGGAAAATGGGTTTGTTCAGGAGGTCTGGACCGACCTGGAATTCTCCGAAGCTTGGGATGCAACCCAACGACAAGCAGACAGGAAGAATGGAGTGCTGACTTTCTTCGTTGGAGGTAACCAAGCCATAGCGGTTCAATCTGGCAGCGCTCAGTCACAAGGCAAGAAGTTTGTAGATTTGTTTGAGAATATCATCCCAGGAGCCAAGGGAGCGGCGAACGGACGCTTTTTACGGACTCAATGGACTCAAGATCCTTTCACCAAGGGGGGTTACAGCAGCTTCAAGCTCGGACAGCTCACTGAGTTTGCCGACTTTTTCTACATTGAATCGGACGATCCTGAAGAACGTCAAGATGTCAATGTGGGGAATTTGATTTTTGCTGGGGAGCATGTGAGCGACGAATTCAGTGGATACATGAATGGCGGTGCTCAAACCGGTCGACTCGCGGCTGCAACCGTGCTCGAAAGAATCCAAGCGCAACAAAAGGTTATGCCGCAAAAATCATTGAAAAACAAAGGAACGGCTTGATTCAACTCAATTAAGCAACAATACTGAAAAATTGGCTTTGGTAACATTATTATTTAGAAACTACGGCAGCACAGCGAGCCGACTTAGCCGATCGCCCTTGGACTTGGAGTGATATCGCTACTTGTCCCACGCTTCTATAAGGCACAACCGTTTTTTGAGAGTTTTTATATTTTTTTACAAAATTTTCTATCCAGTTAGTTCAACAAAAGGATTATCTCTAGTAAAAACAACTTAATTTACTATTTTTTTTGCGGCTTAAACACTTCACTGATTAAAATAGCTGAACTTTACTTTATCGACGAGTTTTAAGTTACATGAGAACATTAAAAATGTAGCACGAGATAATTCAGCTAGCATTTCAAAAAATGACTGACGACAATTGAATTGCAAAATTTATGTATATGGTATTTATCATGTACATTTGCAATCTTACTAAACTCAAACTATTATGGATCTTCTCTTCAAGAGTTACTATTTTCCTTCTTTTTCGACTCGATTTTTAAAAAACTAGCATGATAAACAAATTTTGGTAGTTGTTGATGGAGTAGTATCAATCAGATGTAAAATATGCAAATTGTTTCTATATCCTTTAGATAATTGCTGCAATTCATTTCTAGTAATTGTTCGGGATTCTCTGGGACAAAGTAAATAATTAAATAAAAAGAGAAATAATAGAGAAGCTAATAATGATTATTGACGCTCACTCTTTACCACCAAATATAAGCCTTGAAGTTGAAGTTTGTATTGTTGGCGGCGGCCCGGCTGGAATTGCTCTAGCTCGTGAGTTTGCTAACCAAAAATTTCAGGTTTGTTTATTAGAAAGTGGTGGATGCAAACTGGAGCAGGACATACAATCTCTAGCTGATGGTAAGGTAATTGGAGATCCCTATCCAAATCTAAGTGAATCACGCTGTCGTCAATTTGGTGGTACCGCTCATACTTGGGGATCGCCAATCGGTTACAAACAATCTGGCTTTCGGTGTTTTCCTTTAGACAAAATTGATTTTGAACAGCGCGAGTGGTTACCTTACAGTGGTTGGCCTTTTACAAGAACCGACCTCGACCCGTTCTATCAACGAGCACATCAAGTTTGTCAGTTGGGAGCTTTTACTTACAACGTTGAGGATTGGGAAAAGACTTCAGCGCGTCGATTGCCCCTGAAAAGCGATCGGTTCATGACTACAATAAGTCAGTACTCTTCTCGTTCTATTTTTACACAGGACTATCAACAACAGATCGGACAAGCGAGTAATATCACTACTCTTCTTCATGCCACTGTTGTAGAAATTGAAACTGATGAAGTAGCCAAAAGTGTGACTCGTTTACGAGTTGCCTGTTCTCAGGATAAGCAGTTTTGGATTTCAGCAAAAGTATTCGTTTTAGCTACAGGTGGAATTGAGAATGCACGATTATTACTCCTCTCAAATCGAGTACAAAAGACGGGACTAGGAAATCAAAATGAACTCGTTGGCAGGTTTTTTATGGAACGCCGTTATATCAGTTGCGGCATGTTGGTTCCCTATAACCGCCACTTCTTCGATCGGACAAGCTTATACGATATTCGCAATGTTAGAGGAGTACCGGTGATGGCACAAGTCACACTGTCTGAAAATTTAATGCACCGCGAACAACTACTGAACTTTGGAGCGCAGCTACTTCCTAGACCTCAATTCCATCAAAGAGAAGCTATCCGTTCTCTGAAAACACTGCTAACATCTGTTTACCATGCAAAGTTACCTAAAAATACACTGGAACATCTTGGTAATGCGATTCGCGATAGCAATTATATTGCTGCTGCTACTTTCTGGGCAGCCATTAGACAACTACCTGGTTTACAGAGGAGCTACTGGTCTTACCTTAACTTCGAAAAGCGAAGGTTTTCTATGCTTGAAGTTATCTCTCAATTTGAGCAAGCACCCGATCCAAATAACCGAGTTGTACTGAGTCACGAGCGCGATCGCCTCAATCAAAATAAAGCAGAGGTTCACTGGCAGTTAAATAACATAGATCTTTACACAATTGAAAGGGTCAAGAAAATCTGGGCAGAAGAAGTTGCCCGAGCTGGAATTGGTAAGTTTCAGCCTGCAGAGGTGCTGAAAGCTAAAGAATTGGCTCTGTATCGTCCTTCATGCCATCACATGGGTACAACTCGGATGCACGACAATCCCAGACAAGGTGTTGTGAATGCTAATTGTCGGGTTCATGGGATCGAGAACTTGTATATAGCTGGCAGTTCGGTCTTTCCTACTTCAGGATATGCAAATCCTACCTTAACTATTATTGCCCTGGCAATTAGACTCGCTGACCATATAAAAGCTATCCTCAACGTATCTCCAGAAATAATAAGCACGGGTTTAGAGGTTGACAACTTAGTCAGCAATAACAGATGAAACATATAGCCATTGGATTATGCCTCAAGGAAGAGCTGTGTTGCAAAAATCGGTGCGAAGCAAGTGTGTATTCTCTGTGAAGAGTTAATCCTGCCTCCATAAACCCTCAGCATCCCTTTAAGTGGTGACATTTTCAATCAGAAATCAGTCTGCTAGACGTGAGATGGTAAGCTAATCGGCATTCAATTTGCATAAACTAGAGACAGAAGTGTTCCAAGATCTCTGTGCCCTTACCAGTCAAAAACTTCCTAACGTCAGAGCAAATAAGTCGGTTACAAAAGGTGTTCAAGGAGAGCGAGTTACCTCACGTAAGGGAACGGATTTTGATAATCTTGCTTCAAAACGATGGGAAAACTCAGCAAGAGATTGCTAGATTTTTGGGTTGCTCTCCTCGAACAGTTGCTTACTGGTGTATGCATGGAGACCCTGATTACTTAGAGAGTTTACATAATAAGCGAGAGACGGAGAGTTATTGAAAAGCGACACCTAAATAGAGCATTTTCTAGTCTACTGAGGTACAATAACAGCAATGAGTAAACCAGCCACGTAGATCTTCAACAGAGACTT
>NZ_RSCK01000072.1:0-34215 GCF_003991895.1 Chroococcidiopsis cubana SAG 39.79 | reverse complement strand
GAGAGTGGTTGCTAGCATGATTAGAAGTTGAAAAACCTCTCTTCTATACTTACATCCTTACTTGTTTAGGACTACCACAAGCCTTAAGTAATATTTCTTTACAGAATAACTGGGTAGATGAACTATAATTTATTTACAGTCGCTACAGCTAAAGTACCATCCCACAAGGCTTTTCTAAACAATTGTTCAACTTCCTGAGAATTTTCTCCAAATTAAGATCTAAGTTTTGCATAAAATCGCCGAAAAAAACTTGAGAAGAAATATAGAAGGGTGTATTGACTCTTTGATGCTCTTTGAGTCAAATAGCCGACATTAAATAACGCAAAACAACGCAATGTGTAATTCGATCTATCGTCACGCTAATTTGACGCGAGGTGGTACAACAGGGAACAACCTCGAATGCGGCTGCCTTCCCTTGTTAACTCAGTTAAACTGGGTTGGGCGATCGCCAGACCATAATACTTCGCGAAGAAATCCCCTTGGCTCTCCTTTGACAAAGGGAAAATGAGAAAAAATTGCACCTGGGGTTAAAAGCAAATGGATCTAAATGAGCGGCTCAAGCAGCTAGTACTAACAGCCCAACAGCACCCACCAAAAACACCAGAACGGCAGAAGGCTCTAGATTGGCTATTCCAAGCAATTTTGAGTTCGGGCAAGCTTTATTATCCTTACCAAGGAAAGTTTGTTTATCATTACGAAGAGATTAAGCAGGAGGCAGTACAAAACCTATTTTTATGTCTTTGTGAAAAGATCGATCAGTACGATCCAGAACGTGCAGAGGTAATAACATGGTGTAGTTTTCTGCTAAGAGAGCGATGTTTTAAGCTAGCAATTTCTCAAGTTATAGGCAGGAAAGATATTCAGATAATGTGCTTAGACGATCTCGAGAGACAGGCATCGTCAGAACGAGATAAACAGAAATTGTTAGAACGATGTAGAGAGGCATCGTCAGAACAATTTCCAAGCCTAGCAGAAGAGATCGAGAGCTATATAGAATCAGATGCAGAATTCAGGGAAACTTATATTAAAAAACATCCAGAAGCTAATTTTGCTGCTCTAGTCAAGCTGTATCTCGAAAAAAAAACGTGGCAGGAAATTTCAGAAATATTTGGAATATCAATTTCCACACTTGGCAGTTTTTATCAGCGCAGTTTAAAAAAGTTTGCCCCAAAAATTAGAAAGTATCTCGAAAGTATTTAACTCAACCACAGCAAAGCAATGACACAAGAATTATCAGTAGGTTCAACCGATTCAACCTTCAAAGTCGCCATAAGCAAAGAAGCTCGTGACCTAGCGCAACTATTTTGGCAACATCATCGCGATCGCGCTAAGGCAAAACAGGTTTATCTCAATACTCTAGCTGTGTTTGCCGTCGATCGCTACCTGCGTCAGCTAGAAATAGAAACAGATTGGGCAGCTAGTTGCAGTCACGACGTGGTGTATCAGATCCTGATGGATGTTGCCGATCTAGAAATTCCTGACGCGGGAACGCTAGAGTGCCGTCCCGTGCTGCCTCAAGCAGATGTCGTCTCTATTCCGCCAGAGGTGTGGTCGGAGCGCATCGGCTACGTAGCCGTACAGCTTGATGATTCGCTGCAAGAAGCAACATTGCTGGGATTTACCATGACAGTACCAGAAAGTGGCGAAGTCGCGATCGCGCAACTGCTACCAATTTCCCAGTTAGTAGCATACATACAACAAAATCAGCCAAAAGTTCAGCCAGCAAAACCGAGTCAAGTGCAGCTACTCAGTCGATGGTTTCAGAAACAGTTTGACAACGGTTGGCAATCTCTAGAGTCACTGTCAACCACACACCACCCAACTTTAGCCTTAAGACACGGACATACCTCCCAGTTGCATGAGAATAGCACCAAGGGAGTCAAGCTGATCGATCTGGGGCTACAACTAGGAAACCAATCCCTAGCATTAGTAATGATAGTTATGCCCGACAGCGATCGCCAAGTCGCTACGATTATCGTACAGGTACATCCGAAGGCTAGAGAAAATTACTTACCGCCAGATATTCAACTGATTTTGCTCTCGGAATCGGGAGAGACGCTGCAATCGGCGCAATCTCGCCATCAAGATAATTACATTCAACTAAGGCGGTTTCGGTGTGAATTGGGAGAAAGCTTTACGATTCAAGTCGCTGATGGTAAAATCGCCGTGACCGAAAAGTTTATGTCTGATGACTTTTGTTAGTAGTGGCGATCGCGTTGTGGAATATTAATTCGAGAACCAAACCCTAGAGCAGTACTAAACTTTTGTCGATCGTTCAGGGAGCAACAATATTTCTTTTGTACAGGCATTTACTTTCGCGATCTCTGCCGAACCCGTGATTCCTCGCGATCCGGTAATTCCTCGCGATCCCTGCTAAAGTAATATGCTATTGTCACCACAAACATCAACGCTCCCAACAACATCCCTCCCTTCTGTTCTTCCGTCTGCCATAGACGATCGCCGATAGACTTCCAAGATTTCACTAAACCCGGCTGCGTCGAAACGAAATTCCAAAGCCTGTAAATGATAAAGCCAAGCGTGAATAGTACAGCCGCGATCGCAATAAATACTACAGATGCGATTGCGATAAAGGACAAACTGCTCTTAATAACCGATAAACTTCTCCTAACGTTTTTACTTCTGATTCGCCTTAACGAATTCCTGCGGCGAGAGGGTTGAACCACACTTGTTTCACCAGCGAATTTATAAGCTGTAATCCGAAACTCATTTAATTGGATCTGATTTTCGGATTCGAGCCGAGAACGAAGCCGAGCTATATCTTCTAAATGACCTTTTACAATTAACTTAATTTTACCTCTTGCAGCCTCATAATTAATAGTAATACTATCTCCAATTTCTTTTTTTAAATCACCTTCTATTCCCGAAAAATAATATTTTAAAAATAGGAGGTTGCTAAATAAAATAGTAGCCACTCCTGGAATGCTGAAAATATAATCTATAAAAATTTTTATACTTGAAGCTTTATCGAATGAATTCAGCTCTACTCCAAGGACTATTTCAGGGTCTTGGTCTGTTATACCACTTCCGGCAGCTTGTTTCCTCCTCTGATATTCCTTCAAGTGCGGTATACAAGTTCTCTGCTTTACACCTTGTCCATCGTAGTCTATCTCTTTATTAAGCAGGTTCCATAATGACACTGCAGCATTGGAATTAAGCTGTTTAACCGTATATTCACTGCCTTCAGCAACTTTTGCGTAAGTGTTTCTCTCATTGGAACCTTTGTGTTTGTTATATGTCGCCTCTAACACCAACTCCCAATCCTTGGGTATATCTCGCCCTTTACGATATTTCTGGCTAATTTCGTTTACCAGTTCAAGGGCTTTTTCAAAGGATAAATCTGATTCAGAATTCATGATTTAGACTATTTTGTGAACGAGGTAGCGAGAGTTGGCGACTCAACTGTAAAGTGCATTAGAAATTATCCTTTGCCAATCTAGCTTAAAACTTATCACCTTTCATAACTGTTTTTCAACAATTTGTAATAGAGAAGCTCAAAGGTAGAAAACACCATATAAAATTTTTCTATTTTCCTATTTCCCTATTTTCTTATTTTTTTGCTATAGAATAATAAGAATACAAAAATTATCTGTACCCTCTTTACAAGCAGAAAAATAAGTTGTAATAATAGTTTTTAGCGGTTTTAATTTCTCTAGCAAAAAACATAATGAGCGATTCAACTAAGAAACAAAAGACTGCTATCAAGGACATGGACAGCTTTCTTTAGGTTCTCCATTTTCACGAATAGCTAGTTCAGCTCTTTGGATGAAGCGACTACTCCTGACGCTGCGGCAAGCCGACAGCGCATGCTTTTCCCACGGAACGAGATTACCTTTGATTATCCGATTCAAGCGTTTTATAGACAGGAAGATGCCCAGCTCCTCTGTTGAATTTTTGAGTCAGTTTATGCAGAAGAAAACCCACTTTAATTTTCTAGCTCCTCAGGACTTGTCTCACTCCCTGCTCCAAAACTAGAAGCCTTATATTTGCCTCCACTGGCTTACGGGAGAAGCAGCCGTGTTAATTTCTTCTACTTCTTTAAAACGTACATGTATAGTTACATACCTGCACTGCCAAGTCAATACTTTGTCCGTGATTCATCTCGTCCCCAGACTGTCGGCAGGGGACACGAATTCTCACGGTTGAAGGCTAAAACACTACTAGAGGCAGGCATATGAGAAGCTGCCCTATGGGGTTTAATTGCGCTGATATGGGCCTAACTCATGAGGGCTGTCAAAACGATACGACTTGTGCCAAGGAAGCTTGTAACAAGCTGTATATCACACTGGATGAGTTGAATGACTTGCAGGAAGAACTAGCTAAATATGAACAAGACATGGCTCGCGATCCTCATAATTGGAATAATTGGATGGCTTTGAGTCAATACGGCTATCTATTGTTGCAATTTGAGCGAAATAAAGAAGCACTCACCGCTTGCGAGCGAGTCACAGAACTTAAGCCTGATTATTACTGGGCTTGGTACAACCAAAGCACAGTATTAGAGAGACTGAGACGATATAAAGAAGCACTGGCAGCTTGCGAGCGAGCCATAGAAATTCGATTTTACGAAGACTTAGGTTGGCACAAGCGGAGTATACTGTTGATGATATTGGGGCAAGGGGAAGAAGCGTTTGCCGCTTACAAGCGTGCTACAGAGCTTCGGCAATCCTTAAAGCGCAAGATCGTGTTTGAAGTAGTGTCGCGATTGCCCAATCAATTCCAATATGCAGACATTGAGCGTGCTTACCCTGAAGTGAGTCGGTCTACAATCTGTCGGGCTTTAGCCGATCTGCGTTCTTTAGGTCAAGTTCGCCGCATTCAGCAGGGTCGAAATGCGATCTGGGAAAAAATACAAATAGAGACGTGATTAAAGAGACTCCGAAAGGAAGGGGTCAAAAACTGGAGCAAATTCTTGCACAAAATCTTTAGTGTTAGCTACATACCTAACTTCTTGTTACAAGATTTTTCTATCTTTCTCAAGTTTTTACAACAATACGATCGCTCACAGTCATGAAAACCACTGAATTAGAAGCCTATTTAAATTGTTGCATCGCCAAGCGATTGCAAAATAGCATTATGATTTGGGGAGCTTCGGGCTTGGGGAAGTCAAGCATTGTCAAGCAAGTTGCAAAAGAAAACAATCTCAAATTTCGTGATTTGCGGTTGTCTCAAATTCTACCTAGCGATTTACGTGGCTTACCTGTAGCCGATGGTGGATGTTCTAAATGGTTGCCCCCAAATTTTTTACCGCATGATTGTGATGAGGGTATCCTCTTTTTGGATGAAATCAATATGGCTCCTCCAGCAGTGCAAGGAGTCGCTCAACAGCTAATCTTAGATCGTTGCGTTGGCTCTTACACTGTTCCTGAAGGGTGGTTTATTTGGGCTGCTGGGAATCGCAAAGAAGATCGTGCTTCGGTGTTTGATATGCCTGCACCGGTAGCTAACAGATTTTTGCATCTCCAGCTAGAGCCGGATCTGGACAGCTTCAGAGCCTATGCTCTGGCGAACAACTTTAACACAGAAATACTCGCCTTTCTTTCTTTTCGCCCCGAACTACTACACAAACAAAGTCTACAACCCGCTTGGCCCTCACCTCGTTCTTGGGAAATGGCAAACACATTGTATAGTGCTGGTCTAGGTATTACTACCGCAGTTGGACCGAGTACGGCAGCTGAATTTAAGGCTTTTCTTGATGAATGTAAAACCATACCAGATTTGTCGTTAATTCTGGAAGGTAAGAGAGATATTATTCTTCGTACAACAGAACCATCGGTAAAGTATGCGATCGCGATTGGATTAGCAGCCAGAGCTGCGGATGCAGAGCAAGCCTATAATGCCTTCACTTGGCTGAATTCAACTTCTGCTACAGCAGAATGGATGCAACTGTATGCAGTCAATGTGTTTCCCTTGATGAAGAGTAAAGGACAAATAGGAACATTAGCAAACTTGATTCACCAAGACCCCAGTTTGCGGGAGTTTTTGCAAAATTATCAGAAGTTAGCGGGGTTGTAAGCTCCTCCATTGATTTTTCATTTTTTCCTTTTTTTATTGTTTCTTCAAGAACTAATATTTAAATTCAACAATACACTAATAGAAAATAAAAGAAATCTTGCCGCTACTGAGGATACATCAGCAGAAATTCTGCAACAATTAAGTCAAGACAAAGATCCTACTATTCGCGCTTTAGTAGCAAGTAATCCAAACACTCCTACTCAAGTTTTACTCGAACTGGGTATTGAGTTTCCCGACGAAATAACTAGGAACCCGATCTTCCTGCTTGAAACGCTGGAAAATTCCGACAGTGAGTTTGTGCGGATTTCATTAGCTCGGAGTACCACTACACCAACAAACACATTAAAAAAATTAGCCTTGGATCGCAGCAAAGAAATCCGCAGAATCGTGGCTGCTAATCCCAGTACTCCAGTAGAAACTTTAGAATTTTTACTTGGCGACCCTTATACTTTTAATGATAAATGTTTACGTTACTACGTTGCTACTAATCCTAATATCACAGAGAAGCTTTTAGCAATATTAGCTTTCGATCCCAACAAACGTGTCCGCATAGCCGTTGCCAATCATCCTCAGACATCAAGCAAAACTTTAAACAGACAGGACTTACGCAGTTGGATTAAGAACGAAACGGGGAGCCGCTAAATAAGCACGAATCGCATTGCGAACAATCGCCAACTTTGCCTCATACCAACTGATACCAGTTGTGAACCAATGCAGTTCTAAGCGAAGGAAGGCGCGAATCGCTAAACCGACATGATTACGTTGAGCACGAGAAGAACGAACTTGAGCACGTTCAGCCCCACAACACTGCTTCAATCCACGATGGTACTCTTCAATCGCCCAAGCAAACTCACTCCACTGTAATCGTTGTAACTCTTCCAGGTTGAGGTCATTAGTTGCCCAGTAGTCAATGTCACCGTTTGGGGCGACTATCTTGAAGACTTTGACTAAACCATAGCCCTTGAGATGCACAACAGTTGCTGTTGATCCAATGTTGACTTCGCTTCAAGGACGATTGCCCGTGCCATCAGGATTAACGTGGCGATTGCACTTGAATCGAGTCAGCCAAATCCACTCGTGACGGCGAATCAGTTTGAGATTATCCAGACTGCTGTACCAACTATCAAAGACAACACACTGTGGGGTAAATGCTCTTATCTTTGCCGTGTCCAACATGGCTCGAAAATGGTCGTTTTTCGTAGCTCCATCTACCGACTTTTCGTAAAACCGATAGTCCAAAGGGATATGGCTATCGCCTTGTGTCCACAGCAATGAAATCAGATTGATTCCTTGCACAACTCGCCCATGTTTTCCCGACCAATGGCGCGTCACCAATTCCATTTTTTCGGCGTAAAACTTATCGAGGGTAGAATCGTCAATGACTAGGATGCCCTTGTCGAAGCTGACGTGCTGCTTCGCTTCTAACCATAATGTCTCTGGTGACGGCTCCATGCGGTGAAGCAAGCGGGTAATTGCATCATGTGCAGCTGGATTCGCTGACTCTGGTTGCACCCTCTGGGCTTCCGTGCCACTATAGGCTTTCTGCGTTGCTATCAGAAAGTTTATGTAATCGTGTTCATTGTACTTGGGTGGGTTCATTCTTTTGTTTTACCCTACCTCTGGTTCAACTGCGTAACTCCTGACAGATTATCCCGCGATCCCAAGGGGTATATTCGTCGGAGCGTTGCTACTAATTCTAATACTCCACGTTGTGCTTTAAGAAGATTAGCTCGCGATCGCTGGGTAGATGTCCGTTGGAACGTTGCTGTTAATCTAAATACACCTAGAAAGACTCAAAAAAAGCTAGTTCTTAATGGCAGTGAGGATTTCCGTAAAGCTATCGCTATTCATCCTAATACGCGAGAATATATTCTAGAAGAACTAGCTTTTGATCGCGAGGTAGATGTCCGCTGGAATGTTGCTGCTAATCCTAATACTCCGGCAAAAGTTTTAGCAAAATTAGCGGGCGATAATGATATGTTAGTTCGCCTCTGCGTTGCTAAAAATCCTAATACTCCAGGATATATTTTAGAAAAAGTAGCTGACGATCGCAACCGATACATTCGCAAAGCTGTTATCAATCATGCTCACATTCTAGGAAAAACTTTAGTAAAGCTGTCCTGCGATCGCGACCGATACGTTCGCAGAGCCGCTAATATCATGGAGAGCGATTTTTTTCGGGGGAGATAGGACAGACAATGGGGTAAGATGGCTCAATGTCTGATTCTTCCGAACCTGCTATTTATCAACTAAAGGTGGTGCTGCTGGGCGTTAGCCCAATGATTTGGCGGCGCTTACTTGGAGAGCAGCGACAGCACAATAGAAGATTTGCATTACACGCTCCAGCGGGCAATGGGGTGGGAAGATATCCACTTGCATCACTTCATCATTCACGGGAAACAGTATGGAGTCACTCAACCGGGCGGAACAGTATTTAGCGAACGTGCTTGTGAGGTAAAGCTTGCAAGGTTTGAATTTCGGGAAAAAGAGCGGTTTTTATACGAATATGACTTCAGTATCTGCCCAGCAATGGGTGCATGGCGCTACTGGTGGCGGCATGAAATCAGAGTCGAAGCAATTTTGACTCCACAACCCAATCAAATTTATCCAGTCTGCACTGGTGGTAGAGGCGTTTGTCCAAGAGAAGATTGTGGTGGTCCTTGGGGCTTTATGAAAGCAAGGGAAGAATTTTCAATTTGGGATGTGTTAGAGCGTTTTGGCTCAATGCTAGAGTCTGGAAATTTTGTCATGGATAGGGAAGAAGCGGATGAACTACGCACCTGGCTATTGGTTTATCTAAATCGCTTTGACCGCCACGAAGTCAATCGCCATTTGCAGCAATACACCACTGGTGGTAAAGAACCGATGTTATTTGAGCAGAGGATAGTGTGAAAATTAAAATTCAAGTGGTTATTGAGTCAGATTGTGGCGCTCCTCAAATTACCCAAGAAGTTGCACAAATTGAGCGTGGTTCTTTACAACCTGAAAACTTGGGATTAAGCTTAACAGAAGCAAAAACGTTGCTGCAAAATACTCAACGTACCTTGGTTGAGCAACAGGTTGCCGAGTATGAAAAACAACATTTGTCATGCCTGCACTGTGAAAAGAAACTGTTGCACAAAGACAAGCGCACAAGTGTATACCGAACGTTGTTTGGCAAGTTACATCTACGCTCCAATAAACTATTTCACTGTACGTGTATCGAGCAACAATCTCGTAGCTTTAACCCACTGGCAAACTTATTAACCGAACGTACCTCTCCAGAACTACTGTATTTAGAATCGAAGTTTGCGTCTTTGATGTCCTACGGACTTTCCGTCAAACTTTTGCAGGAATTATTACCACTAGAAGGGCAAATAAACGCTACAACAGTACGGAATCACCTCCACGCAGTTGCTACACGTTTAGAATCCGAACTAGGTGAAGAAAAAGGAGCATATATCGAAGGCTGTCCTCGTGATTGGGAGGAATTACCCCGACCCGATCTACCAATAGTAGTGGGAATGGATGGAGGATATGTCCGTTCCTACGACAAACAATCGAAAAGCAAAAGCAACTTTGAAGTCATGGTTGGCAAGTGTATAAAGGCAGACGGCACATCCAAACGTTTTAGCTTTGCTTATTGTTACGACACTAAGCCCCAACGTCGAATCTTCGAGGTGTTGAAATCCCTTGGGATGCAGATGAACCAACAAGTTACATTTCTGTCAGATGGCGATGAGAAGATCCGCGACTTACTATCCTGTCTTAACCCCAACGCCGAGTATCTACTCGACTGGTTTCACATCACAATGCGGATAACGGTGATGAATCAGGTCGCAAAAGGACTAACCAAAAGAGACCCAGAAACAAGTAAATATATATTAAAAGATTTGACTTCGGTAAAGTGGTATCTGTGGCATGGCAACGTTTTTAAAGCTTTGGAATTGATCGAAGAGTTGCTCGACAATACTTTTACCTTGGCAGACCATGAGAAAAAGCCTTGTCTGGAGGCGAAAAAGCTTTACAACATGATGGAGGAATTTCATACCTACATCTCAAATAATGGAGCATACATCCCCAACTATGGAGAACGTTGGCGGTGTGGCGAAGTCATTTCTACTGGGTTTACGGAATCAGCGGTCAACCAAGTCATTAGCAAACGGTTTGTGAAGAAGCAACAGATGCGGTGGACTCCAAAAGGTGCCCATCTTCTGCTCCAAGTGCGAACGCTGGTTCTCAATGAAGAATTACGTAGCAAGTTTCAGCAATGGTATTCTGGTTTGACACTAGATAGCAAGCAAAATCAACAAATGCCTCATGCTACTTAAATACACAGTATAAACGTGATTTTATTGGCTTTGAAAATGTGAATGCCTATAAAAGGCTGGCTTGTTTTTTTCTATCTATGTATTTACCAACTTTCGTGTTTTAAGTTGGTAAAATTAGATGACATACCCCAAGCTTTTTAGGAGTTTGGGCCATGATGAAACAGATCGTCCAACTACCGAAAGTTGGTAAAACAGAAAAACAAGAGCGTCAATCGCCTAACTCTCGTAAATACTCCGAAGTTAGGACTAGGGAGCATTTGTTACCAGAAGAAGTTGAGGCGATGCGGCAAGCCATCAAAAAATCCAAAGGTTGCCACGCTCATCGAGACTCAACCCTAATTTTGCTACTTTACCGTCACGGATTGCGGGTAGCAGAGGCAGCAGCATTGAGGTGGGAGCAGATAGATTTTAGTGGTGGAACGATTTACGTCAAGCGAGTCAAGAAAGGAATTCCTTCTACTCAACCACTTTACTCTGATGAAATTCGCTCCCTCCGCAAGTTGCAACGAGATTATCCTGCTAGTCCTTATGTTTTTCAGTCTTCTCGATGTGGACCGTTAGCACCCGATACTGTGAGTGGAATTGTTGAGCGGGCTGGCGAGTTAGCAGGTCTGGCTTTCCCAGTTCACGCACATATGCTGCGGCATGGAACGGGTTACTATCTAGCGAACCGAGGTACTGATACTCGGACAATTCAAAGTTATTTGGGACATAACAATATTCAGCACACAGTGCGTTACACGGAACTTGCATCTGCCAAGTTTCAAGGACTTTGGGACAATTAATATTCGATCATCTATTTAATCTAAGTTATCGCCTAGCGTGTTGCCTATCTCCCCCGAAATTTTTCGCTCTCCATCATATACGATCGATTAGTAAATTAAATCGCTATAAATCAACCGAGCGAGATAACAGTTTTAGAAACTTTGACAACTCATAAATACCTACCAATTGCCAAAGTAGTGAGAAAACTAAACGAGAAAAAAAAATGAACGACGTTGACCAAAAAAGTATCAGTGCTTCTCTCTTGCGTTTACGGAGTAATTCTGCTTTTTTTGCAACATTGGCTTTACACGCTCAATTTCACCCAACGCAATCGATCGATACGGCTGCTACGGATGGTAAAGATATCTTCTTTAATCCAGAGTATCTGCGATCGCTACCTCCAGCGCAACAGGATGGATTGTTACTACATATAGTCCTACACGCAGCGTTACATCATCTCTCCAGGCGGGGTATCAGGGATGCTCGGCGGTGGAACATTGCGGCTGATATTGTTGTCAACGGTACGGTATGGCAGCAAGGTTTTGAATTACCACCAGGGGAGTTGCGAGTTCCGCATCTGGAAGATTTTAGCGTCGAAGAGATCTACGAGTTGCTGACCAACAAAGAATGCAATTGCTGTGGTTTAGCAACGCGCGATTTAATCGATAATTCCCCTGAAAATTGTCAGGATAGCTTATTCCAAACGAGAAGAGCTGAGATAGAAGCATACTGGCAAATCGCTTACAACCGAGCATTGACTGATAGTTGTAGCACGGAGCGAGGTAAGCTACCTGCGGGAATGAAACGGGAATTGTCGTTACTCACTGCTCCACAAATTGATTGGCGTTCTTTTCTTTGGCGCTATTTGTCAAAAACTCCTACTGATTATGTTGGATACGATCGCCGTTTTATCGGACGAGGACTATATCTAGAATCGCTGGAAGGGGAATCAGTACAAGTGTATGTGGCAATTGATACTAGCGGCTCGATTAATAATGAGCAATTGCGATTGTTTTTGAGCGAATTACAGGGAATTTTGTGTGCTTATCCGCATATAAGTTGCGATCTTTACTATGCAGATGCGGAAGCTTACGGACCTTATCCACTCGATTCTAAGAGTATCATGCCAAATCCTCAAGGTGGCGGCGGAACTTCGTTTGTCCCATTCTTTAGCAAGGTGCAAGAAAGCTGGGATGGTCTAACTGGGGGAGTTTGTGTCTATCTTACAGATGGAAATGGCACTTTTCCCGAACGGCAACCCCAATTACCCGTGCTGTGGGTGGTGACTCCAGGGGGATTAGATTTGTCTAAGTTTCCGTTTGGTGAAACAGTACGGTTGTTGTCGGTGTAGAGCCTTAATTTAACTAAGACGATTTCGGAGTGGAGCGGGAGAATGTTTTAATATTCAAGTAGGTTGCAGTGATGGCGTGACCGAAAATTTTATCATCCGATCGCTTTACTAAAGTAATGGCTAAAATATTACGCCTCAGTTTCGAGAATGGTGACGTACAACACGGTTTTACCGTCACAGCTCGGCTGAGCGAAGAGGGCAATCCTCAATACATGCAATTTAAGGGTAGATTACCAGCAGCGCCAGAGATTATTGAACTTTACAGAAAGTGGCAGTTACTATACTTAGCACTTTGTCAACGTTTGGAGCTGGATTGTCGCATCGAAATTGAAGCTGGAGATATAACTCACGTCTCACAAGTTGAGTTTCAAGATTTATGCCAGCAGTTGTCAGACAAAATTAATAATTGGTTTAACTCCGAACCTTTTCGTCCGATCGAGCTGGAATTACGCACACACTTAGACCCGGTGGAAGAAATTCGAGTCATGATTGAAACTGACGATCGCCTATTGCAACGACTCCCCTTAAATTTGTGGAAATTCTGCGGTGATTACCCGAAAGTGGAAATTGCTCTAAGTCCTTCGGAGTATAGACGAACGAAGAAATTGCCGACAAAAACCACCAAAGCTAAAGTTAGGATTTTAGCAATTTTTGGTAATAGTAAAGGAATCAATTTAGAGTTAGACAAATCTATTTTAGAGGAGCTATCCGAGCAGGCAGAGATAGAGTTTTTAGTAGAGCCAAGACTAGAAGATTTGTACGATTATTTGCGGCAAGATTGGGATATTCTTTTTTTTGCTGGTCATAGTTCTTCTAGTGAAGAACAAGGATTGCTCCATCTGAATCAAACAGATAGCCTAACACTTAACGAACTAAAAAATGCCCTAAGAAAAGCGATTAGCAACGGTTTAAAACTAGCAATTTTCAACTCTTGTGACGGTTTAGGCTTGGCGCGGAAGCTGGCAGAGCTAGATATTCCCCAAGTCATTGTCATGCGAGAGCCAATAGCAGACACAGTGGCTCATGAGTTTCTCAAAAATTTTCTCTCGGCTTTTGCGGACGGGCAGACACTATATAGTGCCGTTCGAGATGCACGAGAAGGACTAGAAAAACTAGAAAACACAAATCCTTGTGCAACCTGGCTGCCCGTGATTTATCAAAATCCAGCCGAACCGCTGACTAATTGGCAAGATTGGTGCGCTCCACGTCGC
This sequence comes from Chroococcidiopsis cubana SAG 39.79, assembly GCF_003991895.1. Taxonomy (NCBI): domain Bacteria; kingdom Bacillati; phylum Cyanobacteriota; class Cyanophyceae; order Chroococcidiopsidales; family Chroococcidiopsidaceae; genus Chroococcidiopsis; species Chroococcidiopsis cubana. Next base: position 20,545 of record NZ_RSCK01000072.1, on the reverse strand, counting down.
CAAATGGCGATCGCGCTGAATCAATTGGGCATGGTACTCTTGGCAAGCGTAGCGATCGCCGCTTTTGTAATGGTAGGCAGGCAATCAGAAATACTACAGACTTGGGAGTTACAAGCTTTCGATTTGGGTATGCGCCTGCGGTCGCGCGAAGCACCAGATTCGCGCATCCTAATCGTGAAAGTCACCGAAGCAGACGTGCAGAAACAAAAGCTAAAGGAAAAGCTAAGTCTATCAGATGCCACACTCGCAAAACTACTAGCAAAACTACGACCTCATCATCCAAAAGTTATAGGATTAGATATCTACCGCGATTTTCCCGTAAAATCTAACCAGCAGCATTTATTAACTTATTTGCAAGACCACCGCTTCATTGGCGTATGTGAGGTGGAACGTGCAAACGATGACAATCCAGGCGAGGATGCTTATCCAGGTATTGGTTCTCCGCCGGAGATCCCGAAAAACCGTCTCGGCTTCAGCGATTTTGTCTTCGATCGCGATCGCGTTATTCGTCGCCAGCTACTATTTATGGATATCAACCCTAAGTCTAGTTGTGCAACGAATGTATCGTTCAGTTTTCAAGTGGCACGAGCTTATCTAGCAGGTATAGGCATTCAACCTCAACGAACTGGGAAAGGCTGGCAACTGGGTAATGCCGTTTTTAGGCAACTTGAAGCTAATACTAGTGGCTACCGTCACTTAGATGCACTAGGCTATCAAATCTTACTCAATTACCGCGCTGCCGATCCGATTGCCAAACAAGTGACTCTCTCCGAGATCTTAAGCGGTTCGCTTGATGCACAACTACCATCGTTAGTTAAGGAACGGATCGTTCTCATTGGCAATACCGCCAGGAGCTTCAAAGACTACTTTCCCACACCTTACAGTAGTGATAACGAGTCTGAGGAACTACCTGGAGTTGCGATCCACGCTCACATGGTGAGTCAAATTCTGAGTGCGGTTTTGGACGATCGCCCTTTGCTGTGGTGGTTGCCACTGTGGGCTGAAAATTTTTGGGTGTGGGGCTGGGCGCTGGTAGGAGGCATACTAGGCTGGCAATGGCGATCGCCCCTACAGCTAGGATTAGCGATCGCTGTTGCCCTGAGTATCCTATCTGGACTCTGTTTTGTCCTGTTGCTCAAAGGAGGTTGGCTACCACTGGTTCCGGCGGCAATCGCTCTCGCGATCGCATCTGTAGTAACTTATAAAGTTACCCAACCCGAACGCAAATCTTAAATCATCGCGCATCAAAATCGTCATGCCCAAGAAATTATTATCTCAACTACCAATCGCGAGCGCAATTGCTATGACTTGGGTATTTACGAGTTTCTTAAGTTACCCCAAGCTTGTTTGGGCGCAGTCGGATAAACCAACAAATGATGTTTCTACGTCAGAGCGATCGAAGCAGTCTGAACCTGACTTTTCTGGTTACGGTAGACCTGGGCGCAGAACCGGAGGAGGAAGCCGCAGCCCATGTCCGCCCATCGATCCGCCTCTGACTGCCTTGATCCCCGAAAATAATTTGGGCAAAACCGTTGCCGAGCATCCGAGTTTTTTGTTTTATACTCCCTATTCTTCCCAACAGGCACAATCTGGAGAATTTGTGTTGCAGTCAGAACAAGGGGAGGATATTTATCGGACTGGTATAACGTTGCCTCAAACACCAGGAATTGTTAGCCTTAACATCCCATCAACAGTAGCACCACTAGAAATTAACCAGTCGTATCGTTGGTACTTTAAGGTTTACTGCGAATCGCCACAAACATCTACTCCGATCTTTGTTGAAGGGTGGGTGCAACGGGTGGCACTAACTCCTACACTGAAGAGTCAGTTACTTGCAGGCAAAGCACAGGATTATGCTATTTATGCTGCTAATGGCATTTGGTACGATGCTTTAGCTCATCTAGCCCAACTGCGCCGTACCAATGGGGTGAATCCTCAGCTCGAGCGGTCGTGGGCTGACTTATTAAATACAAAAGGTGTTGGTTTAGAACTACTTCGACAACAGCCAATAGTTGGTAGTGCCGGATTAGTAGACGAACTCAGAAGTCGTAAGGGCGCACAGAATAGCGCCCGTACTCTAAGTCAGAAATAAACAACCTGAGCCAAGGTTGCTTGCACAGGTGGGGAGTCACTAAAACCGCACAATGCTACGAGCATTATGTGTTCTAACTCACTGGTTCTTGATTTTTCCATGTTGCATCTGGGTTTGCCAGCAAAATCGAATGTAAAGAAATTTTACAAGAATCCCTGTGCCGCATAAAAACACACACATGAGCGCGAGTTAAATTTAAAGGCTCAAAATCTATATCTATCGATTTTGTAGTTTGCAAACACGTCCTATTATTACAACCGCACTTATTTAGATTGGGTGAATTTGATGCGCTTGAGAACGAGATCTAGTTAAGCATTCAGTGTTTAGAGAAAACGCTGATTTGCTGGGGCAGCAATCGCCAGCAATTGCTTAAATTGATAACTCAGCAATTTTATCTGATGCTATCCCAAGTGCAAGTTTCAGTTCGATTACACCTCGTCAGTTCGGATAGCTTCACAAATGGTCTCCCATACTCCCTGCCGTCGCCAGCGATACAGGTAGGAAGACACAGTCTGCCAGCAAGGAAAGTGGGCTGGTAGCATCCGCCAGGAACAATGGTTGGCTTGCATGTAGCAAAGGGCATTGAGGACTTGACGCAGATCTATTGTGCAAGGACGACCAACGCTTCGGAACGGGGATAACTCGTTGTGCAGCCGCCCACTGCTGGTCGCTTAAATTGCTGGGATAGCTCGTGCTTTTGGGTTGGGTGGCAATAGTTAGGTGTTGGCTTGGTCGCGTGCGTTGTGCGTACCGTCGATAGTGGCACTGCCGCGCTCGTTCCTGCTTTCGTCGCCGCCAAATCGACCAGTGCCAAACACCCAAGAGTGAAAACGAGGTAGAGAAAACCAATCGCCATAACAGCCGCTTGACTTCCGGCAATGTCCACGGCAATAGTTTCAACTTGTTGCTGCCCCCTTTTGAGCTGTCGTGACGAGAGCTTGGGCGCGAATAATCGATAGTACAGCATAAGCTAACAGTACCAGTGTGACATGTCGATACCAGGCGCGCCAGGAACGTACCTCATAATGGTCTAACCCTAGCTCGTTCTTAGTAATTTCAAAGCCCATCTCAATGTGCCAACGCGCCCCAGCTACTCGCACTGCTTCAGGCATAGACGTGCCCTTGGGAGCAAACACCATAAAGTAAGCTAGCTGTCTCGGATCGGATAGCGAACGGCGCGCCAACAGCCAACGATGCCAACTAGCCTGCTGTCTGGACACCAGTTCTATCCACACCCAGTCGTATTCGCGTGGTCCTTTGCTACCTTGTCCACAACTAAGCCGTTGCCATGAGTCGACTGGTAGCTCGGCTATCATCTGTTCAACTGCCACCTGTGTCGCTCCAGTAGATCCATCAATCCAATCTCTTTCGGTACAAGCAACTGCTAGTACATAAGCTTGTTCGTTCTCTTCTAACCACCCCCGTAAACTGCGGTCATTACCATAAACCGTATCCCCACTTACCCAAGCTAAAGACACTCCAGCCGAAGAGCGCCCTCTCCAACATCACCCGTGCTAGTTGCGGCTTAGTGGTAAACCTAACTGCCTCTGGTACCCCAGTCTCCTCTCGGCGCTTCTGGTCATTTACCCACTCCTTTGGTAAATATATTTCCCGATCTAAAAAAGCGAATCCTTTGGCTGTGGCATAACCAAGGAACACGCCTATCTGACAGTTTTCCACCCGACCAGCAGTGCCGGAATACTGCCGTCCCACACCAACTGATTTATCCCCCTGCTTGAGAAAACCCGTTTCGTCCAGCACACCAATAGCTGGCAAATCCCCTAGATGTTCGACAATGTATCTCTGCAAATCGTCGCGCACGCTATTAGCGTCCCACTTGGCAGTAGATAGCAGCCTCTGCATCCCATCAGGAGTCATTTCACCCATCAGTTCAGCCAGTTGCCAGCCATTCTTGCGTTGGCAGTTACTTAGCAATCCCTTGAGGTATGCTAATACTCGTTGCCTCGGCTCAGCACGGACAAAGTGGTGAGCAATGCGTGCATGAACCACTTCTAGTTGCGCTGCCCACGATTCAACCTCGACTTGTAAGGTTTGGGGAGATTGAGCATCCACCTGAGGTAACTGAGCTACCATCACGCCAATACTTAGTTTTTTGTCATCATCAACAGTCTACTAAATAAGTGCGGTTGTAATACTATAGCGATTCTCATGTATATCCAATACATCCGTGGGGGCGCAAATCGTCCCAGATACCCGTACTTCATTCAATTGAGAATTGCTCTACCTATCTTGATTTGTAAAACTGTGAAATTACAGTTTGTTAATAACTGAGTTTAGCACTCTTTCCTAACCTTGCGTAGCTAAGCAGTTTAAAGTCGTTCGCGCTGCCACGCTATTGTTAGGCATTTTGGCAATTGGACTCTCAATTGTGTTTAAAGATCAAAATGTAGCTTATCTGGTAGGTTTGGCTTTAGCGATCGCCGCTAGTGCTAATTTCCCTGCGCTTCTGTTGTTAATACTGTGGTGGCGCTTCACGACTCAAGGTGCGATCGCCAGTATCGCTGTAGGTACTGCTTCATCATTGCTTCTAATTTACCTTTCACCAACCATTCAAGTGAATGCACTTTTTCCCCTGACAAATCCAGCTATTATTTCAATTCCTCTTACCTTTATTGCGGCGGTGTCATCTCTTTTCTAACTAGCGATCGCTCAGCCATCCACAAGTTTGACGAACTGGAACAACGAAAATCGCAAATTTATCAGGTGACATATGAATCTCAGCTATCGCGTTATACCATATAAACGCCATCTTTCTTCTCAAGGTTCAGGTTATCCAAGCCCTCAATCTCGTGACTCTGAAACAGCCGATCGAGGCAGATATCGTGGCGTGACCTATTGCGTCGATCCTCAAACCGAATTTGCCCAAGTGCCTGCAACACTGGTAACTCATAGATTGACTTTTCAAGGCGTTACATACTTTAAGTTGGTTCATCAAGGCATCATCCTTTATGTCAACAGAAATATTTGAGGGGTTACTGCACTCGCTCAACCAGTAGGATACTCCACAAACCTCAGTTAAAGTGCCCACATCGCGATCTCGTGACTCTGTTTGAAAATAGTAAATTAGGTAAGCGATATGGATTTCGACTCAACTCAATTTAATCCTGTAACTGAATCCCCTTCTTCGTAAAATTCTAATGGATTTGCACCTGGAAAAGCTGGTCTAGAAAAAATTTCAGAACTATCCGCTCAAAAAGAGCGATCAAAACGATCAACACCTCACTCCCCAAAAGAGCAGCCAGAATTACTTCCCGAAGAAACAAAACGCCTGATCCGCGAGTGGGAAGAGACGATAAAGCAGATAGGCAGCGAAGCGTACTACAAGATAGGTGAATTACTAACCCAAATCCGAGACAAACCAAACTGGTACAAAGCCATTTACGGAACATTTCACAAATACTGCGATAAAAGACTTGGATTTGGTCGCCGTCATGCCAATAATTGCATGCAATTTTTCCGCATCGTGAACGGAGCTGAAAGAAATGAGAATGCATCGTTCGCAAAATCAGCTTGAAAATTCAAGCACGCTCCTCTTTCCAGACAACTTAGATCCAAACAACTTAGATCAAACTAAGGCTTTAGGCGCTTTAAAGACTGCCCATGAGCGGTGGTAGGTGTGGAACGAAGGTGTCGAACAAAACAATGGTAAAGCCCCCAGTGGAAGGCTGATTAAAAAAATTATCGAACAGCGCAAACAAGAGAATGTCAACCAGGAAAAAGAAAAGCCCACTCTGTTAACTCCTGATTGACTGACAAAAGTGGAGATAAAGGGAGGCGTAGCCCTTGATTGAAGGCTATTCCACGTCGTAGTGTAACTGGTAACCACACACAGTTATCTCTGCAATGGCAAAAACCTCCCAGATTTATCATGAACTGCTTCAACTGCTAGGTCAATCAAAAACTTGGGCAGATGTTCGTCACCTACATACATTGAACTGGATGGTAATCGGATTAATTTGCTCAGGGTGTATTAGTTTGAGGAAGTGGACAATTTACATCGATAGCCGCGGCCTTTTCACCCAAATTCATCAAAGACGGTTGAGCCGTTGGCTACACAATCCCCGCATTAATGTTCAACGGCTATATAGCCCAATAATTCAAGCTGCATTGTCCACATGGGGAATGTCCGAAATAGTTCTAATTGAAGACACCAGTATGTTGTGGAATAGTTATTGTTTAATTCGAGTCTCAGTTCGATATCGAGGACGCGCGGTTCCAGTTGGATGGCGTGTAATTGAGCATAAAAGTAGTATTTCCTTCAGCACATATGAACAACTATTACGACGTATATCGCGATTATTACCAATTAACGCCAAGGTCAGATTTATGGCAGATAGAGGTTTTGCCGACACCAAATTAATGGAATATTTAGAGCCTAAATTGGGGTGGCACTATCGTATCCGTGTCAAGAACGACCTGTGGGTGCTGCCACCTGGTAAAACCCCATATCAATTGAAAGATCTCCATCTGAAGTTTGGAGATGCGATGCAACTTCTGCGGTGTAAAAATAACTAAGACTATTCCTTACGGTTTGGTCAATTTAGCTTTGGCGCGAGACCCAGTTACTAACGAACTTTGGCACATCGTCAGTGACGAACCTACCTCGTTACAAACTTTTCGCGAGTACGGTGAGCGGTTTGATATTGAGGAAGAATTTTTGGATGAAAAGTCGAATGGCTTACAAAAGTGAAAAATCCCTGATTCGTTCCCCCATTGCACTGTCTCGTTTATGTCTTGTAACGGCAATTACGACGTTATTTCTCACTGTTCAAGGACAAGAAGTTGTCAAAACAGGTAAACGGCGTTTAGTTGATTGTCATACTTTTAGAGGCAACAGCTATTTGCGGCTTGGTTGGGAGTGGGTTAAGGGTGTGTTGTCTCGCGGATGGCGGTTGTTTCCTACTCTTTGTCTTTGTGGAGATGTCGCTCCAGAGCCGGCGATCGCCTCTCAAAAACAAACCCAAAAATTTCTCGAACGCGAGTTCCAGGTCAGGAATTTTTCTTTTGCCTTGTAGTTTTGTCAGTCAACCAGCTATGATGCCAGTAGTTAAAACTCCCAAAGACTACCAAGTCTATCGTATTAGTCCTGATGCTACGAATCGGTTAGCGATCGTGTTCGATCGAGCAAGTGCTAATGTCTCCCCGACCGTTTGTGTAGAAATTTTTGACGTAGGCGGGAAGCAACCCCCGAACCAACATCAGTGGGCAGTGGAAATGTTTTTCATCCTTAAAGGGGAAGGACTCGCTCACTGTGATGGTAAGGCAGTACCGATTCAAGCAGGCGATAGCCTTTTAGTGCCTCCCGCTGGCATACATTTTATTGAAAATATCAGTTCGGGTCGCTTATATACCTTATGTATTATGGTGCCAAACGAACACTTTGCTGAACTAATTCGTAGTGGAATTGAGGTGGAACTGGATGAGGAGGATTTAGCAGTTTTGCATCGCACTTAATTTACTCCCCTATAGCCACCGACAACGAACAAACGGATCGCTTTTCGATCGCTGTTGGAATCGTATTTGTTTTTTCTATGATTTTGCTTTTTTAGAGGGCGATGGAGAAAAGTCAAGTTAGCTCAATAGGAGTATGCCCATGTTTCCGATAGTGCCGCTAAGAGAAGGCTACATTCAATTTCGGGAATACAAAACTTGGTATTGCATCGTTGGAGACCTTGCTAACACGCTACCAGGCAAATTTCCAGTATTAATGCTCCACGGTGGTCCTGGTATACCTCACGACCGTCTCGAACCCCTCAGAGCGCTGGCAAAGACAGGTCGCCCAATTGTCTTTTACGACCAACTAGGCTGCGGAAACTCCGATAGACCCGACAATTCATCCTTGTGGAGCGTAGAACTCTTTCTGGATGAGCTGGCAACGGTACGTCGTTTTTTAGGGCTAGAGCGGATTCACCTATTCGGTCATTCTTGGGGTGGGATGCTAGCAATGGAGTACGCACTAACCCAACCAGACGGAATCTTGAGTTTAACCCTCGCCAGTTCTCCTGCCAACATTCCATTGTGGATTGCTGAGACTAAAAGGCTGCGAGAGGAACTGCCACTAAAGGTGCAACAAACGCTTCTACTGCATGAAGCGGACAGTACTACTGACGACCCAGCTTACTCTGAAGCAATGATGGTTTATTACCATCGGCATGTTTGTCGGCTATCTCCCTGGCCTGAATTTGTTAAGCGTGGGGTAGAGAAAAAAGGTAAGCAGGTATATGAGACGATGCTTGGTCCAAGCGAAACCCACGTTATCGGTCGTCTCAAGAACTGGGAGATCGCATCGCGCCTTAGCTTCATTCAGATTCCGAGCCTCCTAACTTCGGGTCGCTATGACGAGTTTACTCCTACTCAAGCAGCAGTTATCCATGACGGTATCCCAGATTGTACATGGGTTTTGTTTGAGAAGAGTTCGCATATGCCCCACGCTGAGGAAACAGAGCATTATCTGAAAGTTCTCAACGACTTCTTGACTCAAATTGAGGGGTTGGTCAAGACTTGAATACCAACAAAAGTTCCACGTGGGGTTAAGGAATTAAAGCCAATTGCCGATTAAAACGTAAGCCGCCCAGAAATAGGGACGTTTCCAGTCTTGCGTCTTATCGTTCCACAAAGCAAGTTGAGCTTTCTGAAGTGCTTCAGCTTTAGTCAACTTAGGATCGGCTAACTGACGATAGAATTCACTCATCAGGCGGGCAGTAGAGCGATCGTCTACTTGCCACAATGTTGCTAGCGTACTCCGCGCTCCTGCTTTCACTGCTATGCCTGCGAGTCCCAAAGCAGCGCGATTGTCTCCAGCAGCTGTTTCACAGGCACTCAGAACTAGTAATTCAATGGCGCTAGATCTACTCTTGTCGCTAGTCCTGAGTAAATTATCTAACTCGTCAATCTTCAAAAGTCGATCCCAGGTGAGAATAAAAGTTTCCTCTAAATTAGAACTAAACTGACCGTGAGTTGCCATATGAACTACGGTGAAAGGATTGGAATTAATTTGGGTTTGAAGATTATCTTTAGTAAATTTTTGATTAAAAAGTTCCTCGCTTTTCGGTACTTGCGACTCGACTTGCTTTAATTCATACAACACATTTTGCAGGCGGGGAAACTCGATCCCTGCAACTTCCCTAGACTCACTCAATCCAGCAGTTAAAGCGTTTAATCTTTGCCGCTGTAAAGGTGTGGGTTCGAGTAATTGAAGACCTGGAGCTAAAGCGATCGCATACTTTTCTAGGAGATACTTTTGTTGTTTGTCGTCGTAGAGAACCCCCATCGGAACATTTCGCAAGCTACCATCCAAGACAAATACGAGTTTTGTCACCTGCATTTTTTCTAGCTCAACCTCAAGCGGTTGAATCAACCAGCTATACAACTGCTGGGATGATTTCTGCACGTCTAGAGTGCGATCGGGTTCTTTGAGGTATTGCCGCAACGATTGGAGAGTTTTTTCTACTTCGTCTTGGGGTTTTTTCGTCGTATAGTGGCGCAGATTTTCTTGCGTCGGCAACTTGAGGATAACTTCTAGGCGATCAGGTAGAATAATCGGATAAATAACTGCTGCGGTGCGATCGCCTTTGTCAACAACTTTATCGAGTAATTCTGGCTTGGCATCCAAACAGGCAGAGCGAAAAAAATTCTCTAATTCTGCTAATTGCAGAGATTCAATTGTCGTCCGAGCTGAGGTAAGATTTTCAGGGCTGGGATCTGCACCTGACTTGGAGCGTAACAGCAGATCGACTAACTGGCGATAGACAGGTTCGACTTTATCTCGAAAGGAAAATTGAAGATCGGGATTTATCGCTACTAAATCGCGGCGCAGAGATCTTAGGTTGTTAACTGCTTCATTATAAGCCGCGATCGCTGGTTGGATATTTCCTCGATCTCTGAGTAAGCGTCCTAACTGCCACTGCCACAAATAGGTAATATCTGTAGCGTTAATCGTCTGTGCTGCGAATAAAGCTTGCTGGGTGAGGTTTTCTGCTTCATTGAACTGCCCGTTTTGTTCGTACAGTTCGCCTAGATTACCTAAAGCATAACTAATTGCTCGTTGGTCTTCTAAAGCTTTTGCTTGTTGGACTGATGCAGCTAGTAACTGGGCGATATCTTGCCGTGAAACAGCGATCGCATTGTCATGTTGTTTTAAATGCATCAGACTTTTAGCAAAGTTGATTTTAGCGTCAACCGCTGTCCTGCTAGGGGCTAAGTTGGCAATAGAAGTCTCAATTTTGGGATATAGTTTTTTAGCAGCATTCCATTGCTGGGTTTCTAGCAATAGACTCAATTGATTCAACTGTGCTTGAATGCGCGTATAGGGTGAAGTAGATGCACTAGCAGCTTGTTGGTAGAACTGGAGAGCGGTTTGAGTCTCTTGTTGGGCGCGGGCTGTATTACCTAAACTTAACAGAGTATCGCTGATAGTTTGAGCAGATGGCGTTCCTCTCGCGTCTACTTTGCTCATTCGCTGAGTTATTTCTAAACTTTGCTCCAAAACTTGGCGAGAGTTGTTAAACTCGCCGACAACTCGCAAGACATTGCCAAGGCTACGTAGTCCTGTAGCCTTGAGAGCAGAATCTGGCTGGTTTTGCAGAGTTTCATTTAACTCGGATAGTATCTCTTGAGCCTGACGATAATGCCCCAAAGCTTGCAAGGCTTGGGCTTGATTGATGCGGTTGCGAGTTAACCCAGTATTATCTCCAATTTTGGCGTAGATCTCAAATGCTTGCTGCCAAGTAGTTAAAGCTGTTTCGGATTGTCCTTGTGCCAATTGCCAGCGACCTCGAACGTCTAGGGCTTGGGCAAGGATTTGCATTCGCTCTTTGGCAGTACCGATATTCTGTCCGGTTTGTAATAGTTTAAGACTAGACGCGATCGCACTTTCTGCTTGGGGCAATCCAAGTTGCTGATAGGCTAAGGAAAGATTGCTCAATGCTATAGCTTGGTTCAGTTCATCTCCATCCGCTTCAGAGATAGTTGCAGCCTGTTGCAAAACCTTGACTGCTTGGGCAAACTGTCCGGCATCGTAAAAGGTTTTGCCTTGTTGTATTAGGTTCTGCGTAGAGGCGATCGCTTTTTGCTCATTTGGGACAGCAGAGTAAACAGCGGTAGTTTTAGTAAAAACCAGGGTAATGGTTATACATAGAAATGCACTCATCAGCACCAGTAGAAACTGGGTGAGCCAACCTTTACCTAAGCGATTCGTCTTCCACAAAGATTTTACTGTATGGAAAAATACGCGCCGTTTTCTTGCCATGTTCCTGCTGTCGAAGCGACGGATAGTGATGTACTCCCAGCGCCGCACCTAAGAGGCGACGGCGTGGGCTTCTCTTGAATTTCTTCTAGAGCGTTTTATAGTAAGGACGACACCCAACCCTACTTTGTTGATAAGAATTGCGCTATTTGTATCCCGATCTATTGATAGATTGCATCGGTCGTAATCATGCCAACGCTCTTTCAATGTTTTCGGAACAACGTTGAGGCAATTTGAGCAAAATTGACTGGTATTTTTGGGATTAACCTTAACAACTTTACCCCCAGCACTTTCAGCCTTGAAGCTCAGTATGTCAATGAATTGCGCCCAACCAGCGTCAGCTATGCTCTTGTTCAATCCTGATTTGCTACTTTGTCTATTGGCTACATAATTACCCTCTTCGTCTTGTTTCGGTTTACAACGTTTAGACATATTTTTGACTGCCAAGTCTTCTACAAAAACTACAAGGGCTTTTTGCATTACTTGTTTGGCAGTCTCAAAATGAAACTGTTTTCTCTGTCTGGCAATTTGTTGATGTAGTCTACCAATCCTACGGTTCAACAACTTCCTTGCCCTACTACCTTTTTTCCTAGTAGCAACTTTCTGCTGTAATTTAGCTAGCTTTGCTTCACTTTTACGAAAATGCTGTGGAATATCCACAAACTCGCCGGTATCAAGAGCGGCAAACTTTTCCAATCCTAAATCTAGAGCAATACTGTTATCAGGAGTTGGGATAATTTCAATACTACTAGTTGGTACGCTTTCATCAACTAGAGTGATAGTTACATACCAGCCATCACTTTTCTTGGTAACAATAGCTGTTTTCGCTTTAAATCTATCAGGTATTGGACGATGAAGAACTAGTTTTACCCAACCAATTTTAGATAAGCTAATTCGATTATCTTTAATGTCGGAAATATCGATTTGAGTATAAGTAAACGAGCGGTAACGGTTCTTTCCTTTAAATCGCGGTTGCCCACTCCTATTACCCTTGCTGTCGCCTTTAATAAATCGGTCAAAAGCTAGTTTTACCCTAGTTACGCAGTCTTGCAATACCTGCGAATAAACTCTAGCGTACCACGGTCTGTCTTGTTTGAGCTGGACTAAACTACGCTTCTGAGAATAGTAGTCGGGGTTGTCTCGAAGTTCTGGCAAATGACAAATTAGCGGACAAGCATTAATATCGCACCGATTCTCTTCCCACCACCGAAAACGCTCACCCAGTAACCAGTTGTATTGCAAGCGCAACATATCGAGCCAGCGATCCATCGCGGCTTTTTGTTCGGTGGTTGGCAGTAAACGGTACTGATAAGCTACTCTCATGAGAAGATAATATCATGCAGTGCTATAAAAGTAAATGACTTATAAATCACATTCTAGGGCTACTTCAGATTTGAAAGCTCATCTAGTGCTTACAACCAAGTATAGAAGAAAGGTTATTACCGCTCCCATGTTGCAGCGATTAAGAGAAATTTGTTTTGACTTATGCCAAAGGTGGGGCTGCGAATTGCTAGAGGTCAACGGGGAAGAAGACCATCTGCACCTACTTTTTGGTTTTTATCCGCAAATGCAGTTATCGAAGTTTGTGAATAACTTGAAGACTGTAAGTAGTATTTATATTCGCAAAGAGTTTCCCGAACAAGTAAAGCGATTCTATCGAGATAAACCTATCTTTTGGCACTCTACTTATTTCATTGCTACTTGTGGAGGCATTACCGTGGAGCAGTTAAAGCAATATGTCCAGCAACAAGATTCTCCGACTGACGATGAAGTCATGGAGCGTGATTCATCCCGACCCCGCCGCAGAAGCGGACGGGGCGGGGATTCTCACAGTTGAGGGCTAAAAGAATTCCACAGTTTATTCTAGTGGTAAAGCGATCGCAATGCTTTTGCAGTTTAGCGTGGTTTGCACTGGGTAGAGGACTGCCAGGAGTTGTGAGATTGTGCGGAGACACGAGAAGCAGTAAGAATGACTTTACCTTGGCGATCGAGTTCCCACCCAGTAGCTTCTACAATCGGTACTGGCGATCGTGCAGTGGAATGGGTGGCTGAAGTTAAACTAGATTGGTTTTCTGTTGTGGGTCGAAGTGCGACCCAATTAATAGAAGTTGCATCGCTACTAAGCACTTCTGTAGGATTAGGGGGCAAGCCACCACGACCAGTAACAATAAATTCGCTTCGATTTTGATTGTTACTAGGATTACAATTCTGTGCTAATTGGGTGTCAACTGGGACTGATGGCAAATTAACTAAGCCTCTGTTGGGGTCAATACCTGGTGTGTCGATCTCCACACTACCGCTTAACTGGGGATTGGCTCCAGAAGCAGTAATATCGCTGGTGCGATCGTCTGGCGCTGCGCGAAACTGCGTCCCGAAGATGCTAAAAGCATCAATTCGCACGTTCCCACCACGGAAGTTCTTTGAATTAGCGCTGATATCACTATTGTTAACAGCAAAGAACAAATCGGTGTCGATGTTAATGTTACCGCCAATGACATTTTCCTTTTTGGCGTTGGTGAAGATGTTGCTATTGCCACTCATAAACAAATTTTGGGAGCTGATATTAATTGTCGCCTGCTCCGAATCAGGGTCAACAAGGGCGCTTTGCGTGTTAGCACTGAGTTCAGCATTGTTGTTTAAGCGGATAGAACGAGCGTTTAACGTCATGTTGCCTGCGGTTCCCGTTCCAGAACTCTCTACGCTCACTCTAGCTCCATCTTGAACTAACAAGTTGCCAGTGTTAATTGTCAAATTACCTGCATCTCCAGTTGAGTTTCGCGTTGCAGAAGTAAATAAGCCACTGGAAAGACCCCCATTGCTTGTCCCACTTAGTTGCATGTCATGGGCAACGACATTTAAATTTCCTCCTCTGCCTGTAGCAAATGTAGCAGCACTTATCTGCGCCCCATCCTCCAGCCACAAGGTATGAGTATTAATTGTCAAATTACCTGCATCTCCGGTTGAGTTTCGCTCTGCGGAAACAGATAAGCCACTAGGACGACCATCATTGCTTGTCCCACTCAGTTGCATGTCATGGGCGACGACATTCAAATTTCCTCCTTTGCCCGCACCAAATGTCACAGCACTTACTTGTGCCCCACCCTCCAGCCGCAAGGTAGAAGTTTCAAAATTCAAGTCTCCCGCATCCCCTGTTGAGTCTGGCTGTGCAGAGGTAGTTAAGCTACTGGAAGACTGACTATCAGTGCTTGTGCCTATCAGTTGCACCTCAGAAGAAACATCAACTGTTAAATTGCCACCTTTACCAGCACCTAATGTAAAAGCATTTATCTGTGCCCCACTCTCCAGCCGCAAGTTGCTAGCACTGATATTGACATTGCCTCCTTGTCCGTTTGCTCCTGGTAGCACCTGATTGGCAATCATGCTCTTGTTATTAAGATCGATCGCTCCAGTTGCATTAATGTCAATATTGCCCGCCTTACTATTCTCTGAAGCAAGTACACCTTCTATTCCAGCAAACAAGTAACTCCCTTCTGTCATTTTCAAATTTCGAGCATTTACGGCGATGCTTCCACCAGCACTAGCAGTTACATCGATCCCAGCACCTTTGCTCAAGAAAACATCACTTCTTTCTGCACCATCGGTAAAACTCAAGCTCAGATTATTTCCTTGCCCATTCAATCCAACTGTTCCCGCACTAGCTAACCCACCCAACTCCACTCGCCCACCAAAAGCATACAATCCTCCACCAGTTATATTTAGATCGCCGCCTACTAACAGCAAGCTGTTGCCATCTGGGACGCGCAAACCCGTAGCTGTAAACTCGCTAGATGGATTTAAACCAGAGTCAGCAATTGAGTTATTTTGGATCGCTGCGGCACGAATTTGATTAAATAATAAAGCCGAAGGATTAACCGTCAGTAATCCAGGATTGCTCGGATTTGTGGCACTAAAAACACCGCGATCGCCAAAAGAGATTGCATTGGCTGTGGTAGCGACAAACGAACCACCCACGTCCAGACGGGCATTCTGTCCGAAAATAATGCCATTGGGATTAATCAAAAACAGATTGGCATTGCCCGCTACACCTAGCGTGCCGAGAATATTGGACGGGTTAGCTCCTGTAACTCTAGTTAAAATATTCTCAATTCCAGCCGGATTCGTGAAAACAGCGGCTCGTCCTTCATTCACATTGAATTCTTGAAAACTATGGAACAGGTTAGCGCCTCTAGTTGCGCCGCCATTTATCGCATCCACATCTCCTGTCGATGTCACGGTAGAATTTTCGCTACCGAGTGTAGTGTCGGGTGCAATCTGAGCAACAGTGCGATTTTCCCCAACACAAAGCGCCCCGACAGTGGCGAGAAAACTTGCTAGTCCTAATTGCCAACTCCAATTCCAGCTCATCTTCAGTCGATTCGTTACGAATTTAGAATATCAGATTAAGAGCTAAATACTAGATTTAGGACGCTAACCTCTCGATTTCGCCTGCTGAGATTTCTGTCACCAAATCCTGACGCGCTATGGTAATGACTTTATTGAAATTGGAACCGGAATCCGTGGTGGTGTAAAACGAAAATGCTTAAATGCTTCCCAGAGACTGTTCCCGAAGCTTTGTAGGATGTCTTCTTTTCTATTCCATGCTGTTCCTATTGAATTCCATGCTTCATTTAGTAACGGTTTTATTAAATCCCAATTAACGCAAACCATATATGCTACAAATGCGATAAATGCGATCGCAATAAACCTTGAAATCGCCACCGCAACGTCTTCACTTACGATCCACCTTGACAAATTCCTTATCACCCCGACGACTTGACCTATGAGTTGCCATGCAGGATTGACCTCAAAAATTGCCCCTTGCTGCTTTAGAGAACGCCTCGTATTCTTATAAAGCCCTTTACACGACCTGAATCGAGCATACTGCACATTAACATGACGCAGATCGGTTCCTCTAAAATTGGCATTTATGATATTGGCATTACTGAGATCGGCACCGGTTAAATTAGCATAGCTGAAATTGGTATTTATGATATTAGCACCGCTGAGATTGGTGCCACTCAAATTAGCACCGCTGCCATTGACATTTATAATAATGGTACCGCTGCCATTGACATTTATGATATTGGCAGCGCTGCCATTATTACCGCTTGGCGGGTCTTTATCTTCGACTTTCTGTTTAATAAAAAGCTCCAAGAGAATCCCTACTATCTCCAAGAGAATTTTTATTGTATTGAATTGATGCTCGTTCTTACTAAGTTTTGTTGTGCGATCGATTCGAGCAACCCTTAGGTTAATGTTAGAAAGGTTAGCTTGGCGCAGATCGGCTCGGCGCAGATCGGTTTGATGCAGGCGAACACCAATAAGGGTAGCACGGAAAAGGTCGGCGCAACTCAAATTAGCATAACTTAAATTAGCGTAACTCAAATTAGCATAACTTAAATTAGCATAACTTAAATTAGCGTAACTTAAATTAGCGTTACGCAGAGCTGTCTCACTCAAGTCAGCACTAGCCAGTTGTAAATATCCATCCGCCTGACAATATATGCTTTGTACTAATTCATGTTTTTTATTTTCACCATCTAAATTTTTGTTTGAGATTTGAACATCATTAATAGGAATGCTTAATATATCTTTCAATTCATTCGCTCTAAATAGTTCTTTTAATCTCTCCAGATCTTCCAATGAACCTTCTAAAGTTATTTCAACATCACCTTGTTCTCTCGGACTAATTCCTAAATCTGCTTCTAAGCTATACTTTTTTTTAAATTCAGCAGTAATTTCTCGAACTCTTCTACTTACACCACATTCTATTTTGTTACTATCTTCTATTAATCTACCGCATAGCAAAACTATTGCTCGATATGTGAGAATCACATTTTGTTTTGCTACTTTACGTGCGGAATTCCCATTTTGTTCTACGGCTGCAGTTGCTAAATCAGCTACTACATGATGTGTGGAAGTTCCATTTTGTTCTACAGATGTAGTTACTGAATCAGCGTACATCAATTTATAACACTCAGCTACTACTGTCGAAATAGTTCCTTTATTTACTTTTATCTTCAACCCCTTTTTCCGAAGCGCCTTTCGTAATTTTTTATACACTTGAGTTGCTAATTGTCTGGCGTAATCATAGTTTATGCCATTGTCTTGTTCGGACACATCTGTAAGTTTTCTTCCATCACAAAGTAAACGTAATATCTCTTGTTCTTTATCATTTAAGCTGTCTTCTCCATTACTGGCAAACTTAATAAAATTGTTAATTGTTGCAGCTTTTTCACTAGCAGATTCCAAATTGAAACTCATGGCTTAAAGTGATAATTTTGTGATAGTATAGTGAGAGCTAGAGGCTCAGTTGATAAACCTAAGTGCGATGAGTAGCTGGGCTTCAAATTCAGACAGTCATTCTCTTGTCACCGTTAGAAGAAGTTTTTGTCGGGGAACTAAATCCTTGGCACACAAGCGGCTGTCTAGCTAGGATTTGGGTATTTAGGAGCAGGAGTTCTCCTAAATTTGTTTTGTGAAATAATGTTTCATTTTGATATAGGTGGGATGCTAGCTCAGAGGCTGGAAGCTTTGAGACTGCTTGATAATCGGATTAGATTACCATCAAAGTATACAGAAGAGGTAGATCGGGGATAAATTCCGCGAGTCATAGCTGCCTTTTACCTATCTGGTTGAAATTTTATCAGCTTTTCTGCCTCTCTACTACCTGGCGTGTTGCCTCGTGACCGATATTGATTGCCCTGAAACTGCGATCGTTCCTGGTTAAAGCGAAAATTTTAGAAAGCAATTTAGTTTTGCAGTACTCACATTTTTACACAAAAAGTTTTCTCGCTGCTATCTGATATGTTGCATCGCGATTGATTACCCTACCTGAAACTGTTATCGTTTCTAGTTAAATTGAAAATTCTAGAAAGCAATTTACAAGTGACAATCTAGTTGTGTGATACTCACATTTTTATACAAAAACCCATTCATTTTTTTATCACATTTTCTTACAGGCAAATAAGTTTTATTCGCTTATTTTAAAGATATCTAGTCATCGAATCGGTGGATTAATTGATGGCGTTTTTACCAATCGTTTAAAATCACCTGAAGTAAACATGAACATGAACAAGTTAATTGCAGCTATCGGAATAATGGTAGCGATCGCTAGCAGCATTTGGCTAGCTACTTCTATCAGTAATTCATCACCCGAAATGGTTGCTGGGCGCCCACCCACACCTGGCAAATCGTTTGATGGTGTTGAGCGAAACTAGGCTAGCACCACGAAGAGGAGGTAAGAACCCCTATACTTTCCTCTACGATATTTGCACTGAGGTTGATCGCACTACCAAAAATATTTGAGATGAGATCGAGCAATACAACAACAGCTTCCTTTTTAAATGACAAATTTCGACTCAGATTACACAGGTCGTCTCAGACGTTACTTAGAATCAGATCCAGACAATTTATTTCAAGAAGCCTATATCGAGAACTATCCCGAAGCTAATTTTGCTTTCATAGCAATACAGGTGCTCGATAGGAGAACATGGCAGCAAATTTCCGATAGCTTGGACGGAATTCCAGTTCCCACTCTTGGCAAATTTTATTACCGCTGGGTAAGACAGTTTGCTCCACAAATCAGAGCGTATCTCGACAATAGCAATCTTGACAATGACCCTTTAAACAATGGCAGTTTTTAATTTAAAGTAGGATAAAACAATGTTTCCAGAATTCTCAGTAGGTTCAACATCTTCAACTGTCACTATCTCCTTTGAAAGACTAGATTGCGATCGGGTACTACGATTTCAGCAACAACATTGCCACCCTACCAAAGCCGAACAGGTTTATTTCAATACTCTGGCAGTGTCTGCGGTTGATTTCTACCTGCGTCATCTGAAAATCGAGACCGATCTGGCAGCCAGTTGCACTCACTGCCGAGTGTATCAGACACTAATGGATATTGCCGATCTAGAAATCCCAAACGTGGGTCAGCTAGAGTGTCGTCCCGTGCTGCCAGGGGCAAATGTTGTTTCTATCCCGCCGGAGGTGTGGACGGTAGAACGTATTGGCTACGTTGGAGTACAGATCGACGATTTGTGGGAAGAAGCAACTTTGCTAGGATTTACTACCATAGTGCCAGAAAGTGGCGAACTACCACTAACTCAACTGCAAGCGATCGCCAAGTTACCAGCACACATCCAGCGCATTAGGCAAGCAAAACTGAATTAAGGGCGGAGTCGGGGGGGAGTGTTACATCTCCCGCCCCTCTTCAAACTACGCAACAGACGAAACCAGACGAGCACAGGTTTTAATTTCTAGTCTGCGTTCGAGAGGTATCGATCCCCGTCTCACCATCATCTCTTCGTTAAAGACTATTGCATTGTGAAATCGTACAAACACGCATTAATCGGGCAGATTCCAACAAGCCCTAAAACTTTTGCCAATAAAACTGAGCAACGCTTGTGGTATTTGGTAGCTAGTTGGTTGATATTTCAGTCAATGCTTGTAGGTACTCCGGTACTGGCGCAAAGAGAAAATTCCAATACGCTGAATTACGGCGAATTGTTACGCAGCATCGATCGCGGAGATGTTACCAGAATAGAGCTTGACCCAGCGCAGAATATTGCTAAAGTTCAGCTCAAGGGACAAAAGGCGGACGAACCACCTAAAGAAGTATTGTTATTACAACAAAATCCAGAATTAATTAATAGAGCTAGAGATAGACAAGTCCCATTGGAAGTCAATTCTTCTGCTGATAGTAGGGCTGCAGTGGGTCTGCTAGCAAATTTACTCTGGATCGTGCCTCTGATGGCGTTGATGTTGCTATTGTTACGTCGTTCAGCTAATTCTTCTAACCAAGCCCTAAGTTTTGGCAAGTCTCGCGCTAGATTCCAGATGGAAGCTAAAACGGGCGTGAAATTTGACGATGTTGCAGGGATTGACGAAGCCAAAGAAGAGTTGCAAGAAGTCGTCACCTTCCTCAAACAGCCAGAGAAATTTACCGCAGTTGGGGCAAAAATTCCTAAAGGAGTTTTGTTAATCGGACCTCCAGGAACGGGGAAAACATTACTAGCAAAAGCGATCGCGGGGGAAGCAGGAGTACCGTTTTTCAGCGCCTCCGGTTCTGAATTTGTGGAAATGTTTGTCGGTGTGGGTGCATCGCCAGGGCAAACGCATCTAAATTTATACCAAGCTTAAAGTGATATTCTGGAACAAATACTTTTATGGAGAAATAAGCGTCT
>NZ_RSCK01000071.1:0-34220 GCF_003991895.1 Chroococcidiopsis cubana SAG 39.79 | reverse complement strand
TGAATCCTTAATAGAGCATCCTACAGTTGATTTTTCTCCTTTTTGCCTCGTTTAAGATTTACTTTATGAATAGCCTCTAAGCTAGAACAAGCTGGTGCTGATTTTATCGTCATGGCTACGAACACTCTACATCGAGTTGCGCCACAAATTGAAGCAGCCATTGAGATCCCCTTAATTCATATGGTTGATGTTACTGCTGCTGAAATTAGACAGCAGGGCATTACAAAAGTTGGCATACTGGGTACTAAACCTGTCATGCAAGCAGATTTTTATCGCGATCGCTTCAAATTACATGATATTGAATTAATCGCACCGAGCGATCGCCAATGTCAGATTATCGATACCATTATCTTTGACGAGCTAGTTCATCGCAGCATTCAAGATGAATCGCGCCAAATCTACATCGAGATTATGCAGGAATTAGGCGATCGCGGCGCTCAGGGAATGGTTTTAGGTTGCACTGAAATCTCATTACTGGTTGAACCAGAAGATTTCCCCGATTTACCCTTGTTTGATACCACTGCTTTGCATTGCCAAAAAGCAGTTAATTTGGCATTAGAAATCGAATTTCTACCAGTCAAAACGATGAAATATAGCAATCCTAGATAACTCGTGAAATCGATTGCTCATGTAGAGACGTTACATGTAACGTCTCTACATAGGAAACGCTCACAAATCAATTTGGATTGCTATAGTTGTTTATCCACCGCAGGAAAAACCGATGGTGCAATCTCAAACCAGTGCAAATCAAACTGATAGAAAAAGCGCGACGCTACTCAAAATTCGCGATTTACAGGTTTATTTTCCAATCCACAAAGGTATTATTCTCCAAAAGCAAATCGGCTGGGTCAAAGCTGTAGATGGCTTGAATTTTGATATGAAACGAAAAGAAACTTTAGGACTTGTAGGAGAATCTGGCTGCGGCAAAAGCACGACTGGCAGAGCAATTTTACAGCTAATTCCTCCTACTCACGGACAAGTTTACTTTGAAGATACAGAACTAACCAAGCTTACAGGCGAACAGTTGCGACAAATCCGACAGTGGATGCAAATGATTTTTCAATATTCCTATGCATCCCTCAATCCTCGTATGACAGTAGGCGATATTGTTAGCGAACCGCTGGAAATTTTTGGTTTAGCCACAGGACGAGACAAACAACAGCAAGTCAACCAATTATTAGAAATGGTGGGCTTAACTCCAGAGTTTATCCACCGCTACCCGCATGAATTTTCAGGCGGACAACGCCAGCGAATTGTCATCGCCCGTGCATTAGCCGTGCGTCCCGATTTTATTGTTTGCGACGAACCGATCGCGGCGCTTGATGTTTCCATTCAAGCCCAAATCGTCAACCTAATGCAATCCCTACAAGCAGAATTAGGACTGACTTATTGATTTATTGCCCACGATCTAAGCGTTGTCCGGCATATATCCGATCGCATTGCCGTGATGTATCTAGGTAAAATTGTCGAACTTGCCGATCGCGTTGCCCTTTACGAAAAACCTTTACACCCGTATACTCAAGCCTTACTCTCAGCTATCCCAATTCCCGATCCGCAAATTGAAGCAAAACGCGATCGCATTGCCCTCCAAGGCGACGTTCCCAGTCCCACAAACCCGCCTTCTGGCTGTCGCTTTCACACCCGTTGTCCCATCGCTGTAGATATATGCAGTCGACAGGAACCAGAATTTAGAGATGCAGGCGGCGGACATTACGTTGCTTGTTATTTAGTCGAGTGAGTAGTGGTAGGGGCGCACAGTTGTGCGCCCGTACAGTGAGTAGTAGAAATACCAACTACCAACTACCAATTCCCATTCCTGTTCCCTAAGATACATTACAGGCTGTCACTCGAAACTTAAGATAGTCTCCCAAGACAGATTTGAGTGCAGTATACGGAGTACAGGAGACAAGCCATGTGTGGCATTGGTGGCGTAATGAATCGCGATCCGTCCCGTCCGGTCGATCCAAACGTCTTGGTAGCGATGGCAGCAATCCAAAGTCATCGCGGTCCCGATGGATGCGGTTGGAAAGTGGTAGACAATCGCGGCGTTGGCTTTGCCCATGCTCGTCTTGCTATCATCGATCTCAATCCCGAACGAGGACGACAGCCATTTGTCTCGGCTGACGGTCAGCATACAATCGTCCACAATGGCGAGTTTTACGATTATAAGCGCCTGCGTTCCGACCTCACTTCACGCGGTTATCGCTTTGCCACCAAGAGCGATACAGAATTAACATTACATTTAGCAGACAGATACGGATTAGAAGGTGCATTACCCCATCTGCGCGGCGAGTTTGCTTTTGCATTTTACGAAAAAGCAGCAGATCGATTGACATTGGTACGCGATCGCTTTGGGGTAAAACCTTTATACTGGGCGCAGACACCAGAAAGTTTTGTCTTTGGTTCGGAAATTAAAGTTGTCTTTGCACACCCTGACGTACAGCGCCAGATATCTTCCCAAGGTTTGTATCACCAATTAATGCAACTGATGGTTCCTGGTACAAGTGCGTTTGAGGGAGTTCACGCCGTCCAACCAGGACAAATGGTAATTGTAGAACGACAAAACGGACAGTTACGGGTGCAGACTAAGACTTATTGGGATTTAAATTTCCCTTTGTTGAGCGATCGCACCTCTTCGCAACCTGATGATTTCTATATCGAAGAATTGCGTCGCTATTTTATCGAATCAATTCAATTAAAACTAGAAGCCGACGTACCTGTAGCTTGCTATCTTTCCGGTGGAATTGATTCTTGTACGATTTTGGGAGTCGCCGCCGCTTGTCAACAGTCGCCTGTAAAAGCTTTTACAGTTGGTTTTGACGATCGCGATTATGACGAAACGGCGATTTCGCAAGAAATGGCGCAGGCTGTAGGAGCCGACCAAGATATCGTCACGGTACAAGGGGGACAACTCTACGAGCATTTTGCCCGTGCGATTTGGCACACCGAACGCAGTATCTACAATACGTTTACAATTGCCAAGATGCTGCTGAGCGAACACGTCCACAATGCAGGCTATCGCGTTGTTTTAACGGGGGAAGGTTCGGACGAATTATTTGCTGGCTATCCCCAACTACGACTCGATATGATTTTGCATGGAATGCAAGATGCATCTCCCGCAGAACGAGCGGATTTAGAGGATTGGTTACAAGCAAGCAATCGCATATTCAAAGGTAATTTACTGGCAGAAAAACCCCTAGACGATCCGGCGCTGACAGACGCAATCGGGTTTACGCCTAGCTGTCTTCAGTCGTGGTTAACTGCGGCTCATTCTGTCCCTGGCTTAATGCACTCAGATCGTCGCGCCGCGACTCGCGATTATTCCCCAGGAGAGGCGATCGCTTCTGTCCTCGATCGCAGTCAAATTCAAGGTCGTCATCCCCTTGACAAAGTGCAGTATATATGGACAAAAACTCAATTTGAGTCGCAAGTTTTAGGTTGGGCAGGCGATCGCGTTGATATGGCAAACTCAATGGAAGCGCGTCCGCCATTCCTCGACCATCATTTAGTAGAGTTTGCCGTGACGTTACCCCCTTTATTGCGTTTTCGAGGGCGAAAAGATAAATTCGTCTTGCGCGAAGCCATGCGCGGATTGTTACCCAAAGCCCTTTACGAACGACAAAAGTTTGCATTCATGGCTCCTCCAGCGCATACTGATGTAGCCAAGCAAAAAGCCATGCGATCGCTAGCTGACGATTATTTATCAAAACAGGCGATCGAAGCTGCTGGGTTATTAGATAATGCAGCCGTGCAACAAGTTTTACAACAACATGCGGACAGCAACACATCCGATTCAGAACGGACAAAACTAGATGCAATTATCAACCACATGCTGAGCGTGCAAATGCTCCACCAACATTTTGTAGCAACAGACGTACCAAAACAAGCCCGCGATCGCGCTAGGGAATTGGGTTGGCAAGTGCAGCAACCAACGCTAACAAATGCTTAAGCGAACATTGTCTGTAGGGGCGAATTTACCAATAACTCGAATCTCATTCGACATTTTTTGATTTCTGAAATTCTAGAATCTTATCGTACAAACTTGCTACTGATTCTTCTGCAAAAAGCTCATCCTTGAGTTTAAGATAATTGCCGCTGCCAATATTGCAAGCTGCCCAAAACCGAGACACCTCAGATGGCTTCATCTTAGAAAAGAGAATCTGTAATCCTTCGTGCAAAACTTGTTGTTCGCTCTTAACTTGGATCATTGTTATTTGTCTCCAACACAAAATCAACTGGATTTACTACTTTCATCGTCAATCCCGAACACCGATTGATAAGCCGCTTGTCACAAGTAATGAAGTAGTCACTATCAGCTACCTCAGCACATGCAATATGCAATGCATCTATTGCCTTGAGTCCATTCTCTTCTAATTGCTCGGCTCTTTGTCGGATTGCTTCATTCACTTCTTGTCTAAATCTTGCCATTTGGAGATAACGATTCATGGCTTCCTGTCTGATGGGATATGGATTGCGGCTATTCTCATACTCCAATACTGAAGAACTGACTAACTCTACTATTGTTGCCTCAACCATTTGCAGAATGATGGTGACAGCTTGCGATTCGAGAAAAATTTTGGGCTGAGTGCGATCGTCGAATGGGCGGTTATAGGCACTGGTATCTAAATATATTTTTGTCATGCAAGTGCCTGAAGCAAATCCAACCTATTGTATCTTACGATCGCCCGCCATAAATAGTGAATTAGGTTGGCAAGCCCAGCACCCAACACCAGCTAGTAAACAAATTCGTCAAAATGCACGACTGAGATCTCCAAAAATTGTGTATTTTTTACTACTAGTATTAGCGTATTAACACGTAAGATTTCAGGCTATATTGGCTCCAAGGAACTAATACACTTGTATGTTGTTAGTGGTAATTATGCCAAAACTATATTTTTATCTTTTGGGAGCAGTAGCCCTAATTGCTGCGGTAATAGCTTTGGTTGCCCCGTCTTTAGCCAAGGCTCAGTGGGTGGAACAAGCCAAGTTGGTTTCTGACAATGAAGCTGGCAAATACGAATTTGCTCAGGCTGTAGCCATCTCTGGCGATACTGCCGTTGTTGGGCTTCCTTACTATGGTGAGCTTACAGACATCAATAACGCTGGCAGAATCTCTGCTGAGGTTTCCCGTAGTGGTGCAACCGGAAAAGTCATGGGATGGACAAATGAAGGCGCTGCCTACGTCTATCGCTGTTCGGGGAGCAGATGCTCCTTGAGTGCCAAACTCTTGATGCCAAAAAACCAAGCAGACGGATATCATGAGTTTGGTTCTGAGGTTGCCATTGATGGAGACACTATTCTAGTTGCGGCAGACGCATTTAGAGGAGAAGCTCTAAATGAAGTTCTACAGTATTTGCCGCTATACATCTTTACTCGCTCTAGGGATAGTTGGTCTTTGCAACAATCTCATCTGGCACTGCCCTATTCCCTCAAAGCCACGTATTCCATTAAATCTGTAGCACTGAGCGGAGATACAGCGGTTGTAGGGATAGGAGGACGAACTCACGTTTTCCACCGCCATCCCAGCACTGGCAGTTGGTCTTATGAAGCTGAACTTACACCGGATACCCCAACCTATGGCTTTGGTGAAGCAGTGGCGATTGATGGCGATACGATTATAGTCAGCGGGGGTACTCCGAGCAAGACAATAACTAGCAACTCTACTGTTGCTGCATTTGTATTTGTACGGAATTCGACTACAGGCAGCTGGTCATTGCAAGCTCAATTAGTCCCATTCAAAAATGAGAATACTAGCACCAGAAGAACTGTTGCTCTCTCTAGCAATACAGCTGTGGTTGGCTTACCAGGAGAAAGTAGCGATAGGGGTGCAGCTTTCGTGTATGAGCGCAATCCTGCCACTGGAAAATGGTCAAAACAGGCTAGGTTAGTGCCAAATGACGTATTACCGTTTCATCAGTATGGCTTTGGTGGCAGTGTGGGCATTGATGGCAATTCAATTGTGGTTGGCGTATCTTTAGAACATAAAGCCAGTCCCAACTGGTTTCAGCCACATCGCGTTGAAAAAGCTGTCTATGTGTTTGAGCGTAACAGTCGCATAGGTTGGTGGTCGCAGCCAGTCAAGCTTTTACCCCAGGACTACAAGGAAGTGGCACGCACATATGGAAAAAGAGTTGATATTTCAGGTGAACGAGTTATACTTTCTGCTGGTAGCATTGGGACTGACTCTGCCTATATTTTTCGTCGAGTCAATTAACATGTAGGGGCGCACAGCTGTGCGCCCCTACGGATTGCGTATTACATCGAACAAATCAAGATTGATTCAACTGCGGTTGAGGAGCTGGCAACAACCTTCCCAATCCCTGTTTAACAAACCCTTGCAAGAAAGCAACTTGCTGATTTTGTTGAAACACATTTTGTAAAGTCTGTCCCAACTTATCTAAATTCAACCCTGACGCTGAATCGATCGCCTCTTCCTGTTGTTGGAAATATTCGATCAGACTACACCCAGCTAAGCGAGTTAAATAAGCGGCGCTGACTCCCTGTACGGCTCCACCCGCTACAAAAGTGACAGCATTAGTTTTTAAAACAGTGCTAATGGCTTTAGTAGAAAGTTCCACCAAACCTAACTTCAACATCAAACTACCCATCGTTCCCGCTACATTTTGCGCTTGCTCTAGCGAAAACTTTTGCTGGTAGACTGTGCCTAATTCCATCACCAACTGAGCGTTAATTGCTGCTGTTGCGAGTAAATCTAAAGCTGGAACTGGGTTAGCAAAAGCGGCGGCGGCGGCGATCCATTGGTATTGTTCTACAACAGGGAGGGCGCGATCGCGTCTGATTCCATCTAGAATGACTTTGCCTTCTGCTTTCAATTCTTCAGCTTGGCGTTTAGTAGTTGCCCATACCAACTGCTGCGCTTCTTGCTGGAGAATATATTCTAGACGTTGTGTTAAAGCAGAAACTTCAGGTAAACGCTGTTCCAACCATTCCTCTACCGCACCATCAGTTTGATGCTGGCGCACTTTTAACGGATTGGGTGCAGATGCGATCGCGACAACATCTTCTGCTGCTAGCATCGGCTGCATCTTTTGCTGGAGCGAGTATAAAATAACAGCGCGATCGTCTGGGAGATATTGGTCTTGTTTATTAAATACCAAAACTAGGCGCTGATGGGCTGCCAATAGTTGTTGTAAAGTTTGATATTCTGAATCGGTTAAATCTGCCGCTGTGACAAATAAGATCAGATCGGATGCGATCGCTCTTTGCAAAGCTTCTATATCAGTTTTAGTTTCAACTTCGCTAAATAAAGCTGCTGTCTCGCTCAAACACAGCTTTCGTTGTTGTGGCTGTGTTTCTAGAACTTGTAACAAAGTCGTCTTCCCGACAGATTTACCACCAGTAATCGCTAAATTAATTTCTTGCCGATCGATCTGCGCTTCTAACTGGGCAATTTTTTCCCGCAGTTCTGGAGTAGGGTGATTTTCTGTTTCCAGTCGATCTACTACTACTTGTACTTGCGCGATCGCTTTTTCTACCGTTTCGCGATTGACGGGTAATTCTTGCACCTGCTGTTTGGGGCGATATTTCCCAAATAACCATAAACACAGGATGATGGCGATCGCACCCATCAAGCTAAACTCACCCAGATGCGCTAAAGATTCTCGCCACCCTTGCAAAAACCACAGCGCAAAGGCTAAACCAACACCACCGATTAAAATTGGACGCTGCAACATACCAGCCACACTCGCAACATCTCTAGTCTAATGATTTCCCACATTAAAATAGCACTCTAGATGGCTCTGGACGTGCGGAGTTTACTATACTTTGCGATCGGTTGACGGCAAGCGACTTGTTACCTGCGATACTTGACCTAAAACAAAACCCTGCAACTTTTTACAGTGCAGGGCTTTATTTTTGAAATTGGTGGCGGGAAGTGGATTTGAACCACTGACCTTCGGGTTATGAGCCCGACGAGCTACCAGGCTGCTCTATCCCGCGTCAACTTTTCTAGTATAACCATAAGTTTTGGTAATTTGCAACTATAACAGCGACAATTCTCCTAAAACCTCTAGGCGCTTGAATTTACCAAACTCCATAAAGCTTTCAGCTAGGGTTTCTGCGGCTGAGGGACTGAGCCAACCCATTTGCTTGAGCAAGTGAATCGCTACAGCGTGTTTAGCGCGTTTAGAACCGTCGATCGCCTTGATTGCCAACCCCATTCCCTCGCCGACTCTACCAATACACTGCACGCCTTCTGCACCCGCCTTACTAACGAGTTCCCCTTGCGTCAGACGCATGATTTCCGTGTCGAATTCTCCTTCCCCTGCAATCAAGGTGGGATGATAGGTCATAGCACGCACGATCCGTTCCAGATCCAAGCTGCTACCAGAAGCAAGCTGAGCGTATAAAGCTGCCATTTGTCCCAACTGCATAAAATAGGTAGGCGCACCACAATCATCGTGAGCGCAGATAAATTCCTCAGCAGGCATCCGCAGCATTTCAGCTACTTTAGTCAGAATTAACTGCTGTACGGGGTGGTTGCGTTGGAGATAGCTATTGAGCGCCCAACGGCGTTGCTGACACACGGCTAACATTCCCGCATGTTTGCCAGAACAATTGTATTCTAGGGGGCTGCGCTTACCCGCAGGCGTGGGACATTGCAATGCCGAGGGCTCGATATCTGCTCGCCAAAGAATATTAAAGACTTGTCGCACTTGGGCGATCGCAGCTTTATGCGAACTACAAATAATCGCTAAATCTCGATCTGTGAGATTGTAGCGTTCTAAAGTGCCTGTTGTTGTCACGCCTAGTGCTTGAAATGGCTTGAGAGCAGAACGCACGAAAGTTGCTGTTTCCGCATTGCCAGCCACAGATAGCACCCGTCCTCGGTTGTCACAGACAACTGCTTGGACGTGATGGATCGATTCGACGATCCCTTCCCGCAGCAACCGGACTTCCAGTTCTGCGGCTTGAGTTCTTTTTCCCCTTGTCATGGGTTAGAATGTATCACCTTTTTGGTAATTTGATAATTGGTGATTGGTAGTTGGTGAGTTAGGCAAGAGGCAAATTTTGACTTTTAACTTTTGACTTTTGACTTCCCATTACCTATTACCCATTATCGATTTATAAAAAATACCAGATTAAGCCCCCAGACAGGAGAAATAGACCCAGCCAAGCAAAAGTGCGGCGGAGTCTTTGTAGGATTGGTTTAACTTGGTAGCTGACAATGAGCCGATCGCGGGTCAGAATTTCTAGTGGTTTCGTCCAGTTTTGACCGTCGTACCAACCTGTTTCCTCATAAAAGATCGTCTGATTCATCAGGCGATCGCGCACGTAAGACCAACCGAGGTACATCCGGGCAACTGCTAAAATTACCCCCAGACTCGCGCCCAGCGTGCCGCATAGCAAGAATTGGGTTGCGTGTTTGATGGGTGGAAAACTAGCAGCGGCAATCGGTCCCGCCACTATCCACGACCACCCCCAAACCCACAGTAGTTTGCCAACATACTGCCGTAATTCTAAAGTGGCAGTCCGAAAAAAACCGGATGATTTGAGCTGTTCGTATTCATTGAGCGGTTGTTGTTCGTCAGGAACTGGACAGACAGAAACAGGTGATTCCATCATTTTGTTGTTCTCCCATCGCCGCTGGCGGTTGGAAAATCGATCCGTTCGGCATGACCCCAGAATGCTTCTAGATTATAAAACTCTCGTTCGCTGGGCATCATAATATGAACCAAGACATCGCCATAGTCTTGTAACACCCAAGTCCCTTCATTCTTGCCTTCCGTCCGCAGTAGCTTTCTATGCCATTCTTTGACAACTTTATCCTCAATTGCATCTGCGATCGCCCTTACCTGTACCCTAGAATATCCTGTGACAATTGCGAAGTAATCGGCTAAGTAAGAAACATCAGCGACATGCAACAGGACAATATCGCCTGCTTTGCGATCGGCAGCAGCCTCCGCAATTGCCAAGGCTAATTTCCGACTCTCATCGGCATGAGTAGCACTGACTTTACTAGAGTTCAGAAAAGCGGACTGAGAGATTGAATTTGCTTGGGTATATTCAGACATTAAACCTCATTTTGCGAGCTATGTTTGACAAATCAATTATCTAAAACAAAAGAGCAACTATGCTCATAATAATTGTCAAATGTACAACTTCAGACAGAGCGAAACTATTTCTTCATTTAAGCATGTGCGGAGAGTGGTGCTTGCTTTTTACCCAGTTAAGAAACCAATTTCGAGTCGCGATCGTGCGTGGATGAATTAAACAATGAGTCTCTATTAAAAATTTTAAAGAATAATCGCAGGTACGCCAAACAGCTTGAGATAAATTTTGATAACTCATCTGTCGTAAAGCTTGTAACTCAGGGGTATCGCCTCTACCTGGCTCAATGCTATCCGCTAAAAACACGATACAGCTCAATTCCGTCATTTCTGGTCTGCCCAAAGTATGATTGGCGATCGCCTGCAATACTTCTTCATCTTGCACCCCAAAAGTATCTCTAGCAACGATCGCGCTGACATCGGCATGTAACAAATGAGGATGTAATTCCATCACGGGATCGATCTCTAACCCCTCAACACGCGCCATTTCCAGCAGCTTAGCGGGCTTAAAATATTTTGCCAAGTCGTGCATTAGCCCCGACATCGCCGCCTTCTCCACATTTTGACGGTGATGCTCAGCCAACTCCACCGCCATCTGCTCTACCCTAAGAATATGGTCGATGCGGGACTGCGGTACGTGTTCTGACAGCCAGCTTAAAACCCGTTCGCGCTTGACCGTAATGTACTCCGAGCTATGGTTGAGATTTAGCACAATAAGAGAGTTAATCTCGACTCAATTCCCAATCTCATTGTAGCGAAGCCCATTAATTAGGAGCGAGAACGAAAATCTATCTTTGTACCTTTGCGCCTTTGCTACGCCAGTCACCTCAACGGGAGGCACCCCCGCACGGTGCTGGCTCGTCTTTGCGCGACCTAATTTAAAACTTTAACTTTTACGCTACTGCCCCATTCTGACCCATGACAACCGCCCGTCTCATCGAAATCTTCTCCGCCATTCAAGGCGAAGGATTAAACGTCGGCACGCGCCAAATCTTCATCCGGTTCGCGCTATGCGATCTACGTTGCCATTTTTGCGATAGCGCCCATACCTGGAGCGTACCATCAACATGTCGCGTCGAGCGATCGCCTGGACTGCGAGACTTTGAAACCCACCCTAACCCCGTACCGCTCAATACTCTATTAACTTGGATAGAACGGCAAAACTCCCCAGGCTTACACGATAGCATCAGCCTTACAGGAGGCGAACCATTACTACACGCACCTTTTCTAGTAGAATTCTTACCCCTCGTACGTCGTGCCACTGGACTACCCATTTATCTCGAAACGGGAGGTCATCGTCCGCAACAACTGCAACTCATCCTACCTTACCTTGACTCGGTGGGCATGGATATTAAACTACCCAGCGTCAGTGGCGAAGATCGCTGGAACGAACACGCAGAATTTTTGCAAGCCTGTTACCCAGCAGACATAGAGGTATTTATCAAAGCGATCGTTTCCAGTCAAACCGATCTCGGAGACTTAGCCAAGGCAGCTAAACTAGTTGCATCCGTCAACCCAGAAATTCCTGTATTTCTACAACCCGCTACCCCACTTACACCATCCCAGCAGTTCGGAGGCATTCCCATCCAAGCACCCACTCCAGCACAAGTATTGCATTGGCAAGCGCTAATGAAACAAGAACTCAAACAAGTCCGCGTTATTCCCCAAACTCACAAAATGCTGAACCAGCTATAAAGACGCGAAATTTCGCGTCCCTACAACTACATCATGTCATCTGATGCGGCTTTCGTTTTGGCTTTTGCCTTGTTAGCACTACGCTTGAGTGCCTGCAAGCGACCTTCATATTTCGCTTTTTGCCGCTTGCCTGGTGCTTGCTCGATTAAAGTTTTTAAAGCACTACCAAGACTCTTGTATGCATTGGGCAGAGTATAACCGAAACGAGTTGCCAAGGCGATCGCCTTTTCGTCTGCCTCTATTGCCTCTTTGACCTGCTTTTCGCCATTATTCTTTTGATACAGCCGATATCCCGACACGCCGCACAGCGCCACTGCTAGCAACAATAACAAACCATCCTGTACCCAAAGTTCGCCTACCGCGCCACCCAAACCAATTGCCAGCGCTGCCATTTCCCAACCATCTTTGGGAATGGTGTCATTTTGAATTCGCGCCACTTCGTGCCAAAATAGCAGATTCCGCTGATCGATCGCCAGCGCATCCCACTTAATCAGATCGATTTGAATTTCCACCTGATCGCTGCCAATTTCTTCACTCCGAATCAGGGGTGGGTTAACTTCCGTCGTTCCTTCGACAGTTACCCAACTTTGCAGTTCTGGGGGCAGTATACCCTTGAGTCGCCGCAATTCGCTCATTTCGGCTTTAGCCGAGGAGGTTGCATAGGATGTCATAAACAGGATTCCAACAAGTGGCTAAGAATGCTTCTACTCTCATTTTGGAGTATAGCGAATCACATCGTCCAAATTTTGGGAAAGCTTAAGTAGAGAGCTACCTATGCTGTCCTTCTATGAATCATATTAATCGGTGTTACGAAATCCTTGGGCTTCAACCAGGGGTAACTTTGGAGCAAGTCAAGCAGGCTTATCGGGACTTAACTATGGTTTGGCATCCCGATCGCTTTTCCCACAATCCTCGCCTACAAGAAAAGGCGCAAGAGGAATTGAAGAAAATTAATGAAGCCTACGAAGTGCTGAAGTCTTCTACATTTAGTGCTTCAGCGAATACTCATTCCTCTAGTTCTGCTAGTTCTACAGATGAGCGGTCGGACTCGCAGAAAACTCGCCAATCTAATTCTTATTAGACTGAAACTTGTTTTGAACAGGGAATGGATAAGGCAAGAAGAGGACAATATCAAGAATCAATTGATGATTTTAATCTTGCAATCAGGTCTAATCCCAATTACAGTGCGGCTTTCAAATTTCGGGGTATCGCATATTCAAAGCTTAGGGATAAACAAAAGGCTTTTTATGATTTCAAGCAAGCTGCTGGCTTATATTTAAGAGCGAACGATGTAGAGAGTTATCATAACACAATACAACTTCTTTTAAATTTAAAAATATCAGAATCCGATCGTGCTAGAAAATTTAGCTATCGAAGGCTACAAGAATTACTTTTAATAGGAAATTGGCAGGAAGCAGACAAAGAAACTCTATCTATAATGCTGCAAATAGTTGGCAGAGAAAAACAAGCTTTTCTTAGCGAGCAAGATATTAAAAATTTTCCATCTACTCATCTTCATATCATCGACCAACTCTGGATGGTATATAGTAACGGTCACTTTGGCTTTAGAGTCAAAAAGCAAATTTGGCAAAGTATTGGAGGTACAAGTAAATCTGACAGTAATGTCTGGCGTGCATTTGGCGATCGCGTTGGATGGCGAGTGAAGTATGATAGTAGTTTTGTTAAAACTTGGATTGCATACAGTGACTTTAATTTTACTCTAGATGCTCCAGCGGGACATCTTCCAACTGCGCTACCTGGTAGACGTTACTCTTTTCTCTCAGTTATAGCCTCGATGATTTTATTATTCTTATTTACTCTATTTGTCATTACTATTTTAGGCTTTTCAAGTTCGTATTTTATTAGTGGATTTGTGTGTCTGTTTCTGGTGACGTTCAATACGATTTATAATGGTAGCCAACAATATACAAAAGAGTGGTGGCAACAATTATTTTCTCGCGCTCAGATTTGCGAAATTTAATATTTGAATCTTGTAGGGGCGGGTTCACTAAAAATATTTGTATATAAACAAAAATATTACTAAACCAGCCCCATCCTACGAAATCTCCCCTTACAAGGCATTATGAAATACGATCCGCAAAAACATCATCGCCGTTCAATTCGCCTCAAGGGATACGACTATACTCAACCAGGTGCATACTTTATCACTATTTGTGCGTGGCAAAAAGTATGTTTATTTGGTGAAATTATAGATAAAAAAATGCGTTCAAATCGATATGGCGAAGTTATTCAATATAATTGGTTCGATTTGATGAGGCGTTATTCTGACATCCAACTGGATGCTTTTGTTACCATGCCGAATCACGTACATGGAATTATTTGGTTGCTAGATCCGCATGGGGTGGGGGCAGGTTTGGAAAGCCTTTGTGTGGGGAATACAAATATTGCTGATGAACCCACCCCTACAGTATACGGTGATGATGCCAAATCGAAATCTGCTAAATACTGCGGCTTACCGGAAATTATTCAAGGATTCAAAACTGCTTCAGCTACGCGGATTAATCAGTTACGGCGTACAACTGGTGTTCCTGTATGGCAGCGAAATTACTACGAACATATTATTCGAGACGACATAGCATTACAAAATATCAGAAAATATATTATGGATAACCCGTTATCCTGGCAGCAAGACAAATTGTATCAAAATTCGCAACGATCGTAGGGGCGGGTTCACCAAAAATATTCATACCTCAACACAAAATATCTATAAACCCGCCCCCACCCCACGCGGATCTACAACAGGTTTACCTAAAATCTTTGCGTCGAAACAAAAAATATCAATCAACTGTAGCAGCTAATTCTGCCATCTCTTGTAGAGATTGCCAGCCAGCCAGCCACTGGGAACGATCCTTTAGCAAATTCGCATTGATCCAAAACCTGGCTTCAGGATCGCAGGCGGCGACCATTTCCGCAAACACCCACTTGCCTTGATTTTTGCGATTGACCACTTGAAAGTGCCTCCAGCCGAACATTTTTTGCTGGGAAGTCCATTTGGAACCAACGAGATAGGGGAATTTTTGCTTTTTGGGCATGGATAGCACGGAAACACGTTGCAGAGACACAACGTGTCGCGTCTCCATAACTCTTAGTTTAGTGACATTGCCAAATTTTTACAGTGCTGTCAGCACTACCAGAAGCGATCGCCTGTTCGTCAGGACTCAGAGCAATTGACCAAATGGCATCATCATGGCTGCCGATAGTTTTGACAAACTTACCATTTTCAGATTGCCAAACTTTGAGCGTTTTATCGCCACTACCACTGACAATAATTTTCCCCAACGGACTTAAAGCAACACCGCTGACACGGCTGGTATGACCTTCAAGCGTGTGAGTTAGCTTACTATCATGCCACATCTTAATCGTGCCATCTTCGCTGCCAGAGACGATGGTGCGTCCATCTTTACTAAAAACAATCGATCGCACCCATCCAGAATGTCCCGTCAGATCGCCCATCCATTTTTCTTTGTATAAGTCCCACAAACGAATAACTTCGCCGCAACCTCCAGCTAACACTTTGCCATCTGGACTATTGGCAACTGACAATACATAACCGGAGTGTCCTGTCAAGGTGTACATGAGATTACCTGTATATAAATCCCACAACTTCACTGTGCCATCGTCACTTCCGCTAAAAATTACCCTACCATCACGACTTGTCGCGATCGCGCTGACTCCATTCGCGTGTCCGGCTAGAGTTTGAATCAGTTTGCCACTATTCACGTTCCAGATCTTGACAGTTTTATCGGCACTGCAACTAACGAGAGATTTACCGTCAGGACTAAAAGTCAATCCCCGTACCCAGTTGCTATGGTCTCTAAGAGAGTAAACTAAACTACCGCTATCCAACTCCCAGATATTAATGGTTTTGTCTGCACTGCCACTAGCGACTAACTGTCCATCTGGGCTAATGGCAACTGCTCTAATCTGTCCTGAATGTCCGGTTAAAGTATGCACGCACTGCCAATTTTTAATTTCTACAGGTGGCGGTGGCGGTGGCGGTGGCGGTGGCGGTGGTGGTGGCGGTGGCGGTGCTGCTGCGGTTGCTGGTGCGACAATTGGTTCGCTGAGGTCTTTGAGTACCTCTTCCGCCGATTGATAGCGACGCTGGACGTACTCTTGCAACATGCGATCGAGAATGTCACTTAATCGGTCTGAAACATCAATACCCCTTTGCTGCAAATAGGGTCGCCACATCCAGTTTCCTTCTAAAGGATTGTAGATTTCGTCTAGTTCTGCATTTGTCATCAGGCGAATGCAGGTGACACCCAAGCTGTAAATATCGCTGGCGGGGAATGCCCTTCCACCGCGCAGTTGTTCGATGGGGGCATATCCTTCGGTTCCTGGTTTGGTACTAGCAGCAGAGATACTCGTCCCAGCAAGTTGTTTTGCTACGCCAAAATCGATTAAGACAAATTTGTTATCAACTTTTTGACGTAGAATATTTGTCGGTTTAATATCCCGATGAATCACATCGCAATGGTGAATGAATTGCAGTACGGGCAGTAAACTCTGCATCAGCGCCCGAATTTGTTCTTCGTTAAACGATCCTTGCTGTTCTAATTCTTTTTCTAAATCTTGCCCGTCAATATGCTGTTGTACCAAGTACAAGCGTTGTTCTTGTTCAAAATAACCGAATAAAGTTGGAATTTGGGGATGTTTCTCCCCTAGTTCTAATAACTGTCTGGCTTCTTGCTTGAACAATAAAGTAGCCTTTGCCATTGCCTCAATATTGCCTTGTATGTGGGGCAGAGGAAAAAACTGCCACGCAAAGGGCATTGAGACGATTGGCATCTTCTGCCAAAAAGGTGCGTCCAAAACCACCATTGCCGATTGGTTTAATTGCTTGATATTGGTCTTTGAGTAGCAACTTGGAGCCACAGACGAGACAATACTTTCTTCCATCTAAGTTTTGGGGATTCTGGCAGTCTGGATTCAAGCAGTAACTCATATCTGGGGATCGGCTTATGGAATCTGTATTTAGTCTTCCCAGATTTAACAGGCAATTAGCCATTAAGGGAAAAACTACCACTAGGTAAAGGTTAGGTTAGTTGAGCTTAGCTTTAAACCGCACAAATCCATAGGCATTTGCAGGAATTCCAGGCGCAGTCGCATTGATTAAATCGCCTAAATTAACCACGATCGCCCCAGTGGTATTGCTACCCTGGCAATTAACATTAGGATAAACACTACTCGGCTCAACTCCTGGGGGAAAATACATTGCCGTATCTCCATCGCTGACATTTGTTAACGATTCAGTCGTCCCGTTATATTGCCAGAGAATCCCCCGTGTTACTCCTTGTAAACCTCCAGATGCTTGCACGGGATAGCTATCGAACCCAGTAGCAAGAAAACTCATATTTGCGGGAACGCGATCGCAAAACAACACATTTTGAGCTGTAGTCGCACCAGTAGAGAGATAGTAAATCGTGTATTCGACTTCTTCTCCCGGTTGGACAAAACCGCCATCGATCTGTCCTCTCAAGGAGTCATCCAGCGGTAAACCCCAGTTCACATCTTCATCGAGATCGCCATTATTATTCGGGTCAGTAGCAGTACCATCAAACCCAGAAAAAGGAACGCCATTAATGGCAGTAATGCGCTTGACGAGTGATAGATGAGGGCTGCCTGTAATGGTAATATTACCGCTGAATTCTGAAGTACTGCCATTTGGGGCGCTAGTGCAGTTTTCGCTGTTGAGACAGGTAGCAGTAGCAGTGAGCGTGTCAGCGGTTGTGACTGTATTGGGCAGACTGCCTAACGGGATCGAAAATTCAAATCGGTTTGTGGTGTCAGTACCTTGGTTGAGACCATTGAAGGGACTAGTATAAGTGCCAGTTGTCGCATCGGCATCGTCTGCCGAATCTTCAACCAACGTCACGAGATATTCTTGTCCTTCACCAAAACCTGAGGGGTCGGGTTGTTTGACAAAAAATTCTATTTTCGAGCCAGGGCGAGCAAAGCCTTTAACGACTAGGTTACCACCTGAAAGCTGAGCGCTCTCTAAAATCGGAAAGTTAAATAGACCATTTGCACCCGTATCGAGATCGCCACTGTCATTAAGCGTCACCCCATTACCTTCGCTACCACCACCCAAATCGATGCCAAGTCCACCGTTGCTATAAATCGAGTTTTCAGTCATTGTGTTGCCCGTTCCCGCAGCAACGACAATACCATCACCGAGATTGTTAGCGATCGTATTTTGACCGATCAGGTTGTTGCTTCCTAAGCGGATACCAATTCCAGCATCCTGAGTGTCGTCGGGTGCGCCATTGTTGATAATCTGGTTACTACTCAGGTTGTTGCTGTTGTTGGTAGTCGTATGTAGATCGATCCCGTAACCTGGGTTGTTGATGATGATATTCTCAGTCACGTTATTGCTACTAGAGCCAATCAGTTCGACCCCATCAGCAAGAGGATCGGTCACGCCATTATTACGAATGATATTGGAATTAACGTAAGCGCTAGTGGCACTTTGAAACTTTACGCCTGAGTTATCATTGCTAAAAATAGTAGCATCTTCTAGCCGCGAGTTCGCTGCCCCCGCACCATTGAAATAGACTCCCACACCTGCCGTACCTACACCGTTAGCACCAGTAATACCGATATTTTTAATAAAAGTAAAGCTAGCTTGCACTTCCAGCCCAGGACCGGCGGCGACGTTGAGAACAATTTCTGGTCCAGTCGTGTTGTTAAATATTGGTGCGTTAGTGTCTCCAGTTAAGGCAGTTTGGGTTCTACCATCAATACTAGTACGGTTAGCGTTAGTACTAGTTGCATTTGCGATCGCGGGTAGAGCAGTTGCTAAAGTAATTGTGGCGACACCACCGCTAAATTGGTTAGGTAACCCCGCCCGTAAACCGGGATGAGCTGCACCATCTGAAATCATGAAGATACTCTCCTCCCTACCGGAAAGCACTCCAACTTGAGCCAGACTCGTATTGTTGAGAGTATTACTGTTAATAATGAACTGGCGTAAGCTGCCCTGACCGGAATCTCTCGTACTGACTATGGTGTCAAAGTTAAAGCCGAAGTCTATACCCGTGATATTACCAGCACCAGCATTAATTTGGGCGATCGATTGAGCAGCGGTTGTAGCGGTAGTGAGTGCGGCTAACGTGGTACTACCATTGCCCGCATCAACTAATGTCGGGTTTTCTCCCCCTACCCGATCTGCAACCGCAGTTATAGTTCCCGTAGTGGCATCGGTACGATAAGTCTGTACCGGGATGAGCGTACCTCCCGAACTGGGACGGGCAGAAGTTACAGTACCGTTAACCACGCGCACCGTGTAACTTGTATTTCCTGGCTGATTGGTGAAGCTGTAAGCGCCGTTAGTATCAGTGAGAGTGGAAGTCAAGAAATTGCCTGCCGAGCTATATAACTCTACCCGCACGTTTGGGCGGCGAATCACGCCTGTTGCGAAGCCAGAGGCTGCGGCTGAATTGTTAGCAGTCGTATAGTCGCGCCCTACACCACCACCATAGTTAACATCTTCAAACACCGTACCAGAAATGGATACCCTTTGATTAAAAGTTACAGCAGCGCGATCGTCTTCGTTGACGTTATTGTTGTTCGGAGTAGAGTCAGGATCGGTTTGGTCGCTGGCGTTGACTTCAGCAATATTAGTAATGGCATTAGTGGTATTTACTGTTGCCACAATCTGAAGCGTTGCAGTAGCGCCTTTGGGAAGCGTACCTATATCCCACATCCCCGTACTAGAAATGTAAACACCTCCGTTGTAATCGCTGACACTGAGATAAGTAGGAGTCGTAGCGCCAAAGGTGACAGAGGCATTCGAGGAAACGTAGGTTATTCCAGTAGGTAAGATATCCTGAACCTTGACATTTGTAGCGTTGTCAGGACCATCGTTTTTTACATTAATCGTAAAGGTGACATTTTCCCCTACATTAGGCAGTAATTTATTGACTGTCTTAGTTAAACTTAAATCTGCTGTTACAGCAGGAGTAACATTAATATTAATGTCATAGTCGGGTGGAATTTTATAAGTTGTATTGTAGTGATAACTAGAGCCAGATTTATCATAAACCAAACTAGAAACACCAATTGTTTGATTCTGAGTAGCAATAATTTTTACTTTGTATCTTGCAGTAAAGTCATCGCCAACTTTTCCACCTGTATAACCATCAGAAATACTCAGATTATCGCAAGTTCGGTAATAACTAGAATTAGGATCTGAATCCCAACCACAGGCATCACCATAAATGGAATTATTAGTTGTACCAGAGGGAGTTGTATAATTGGTATTAACTTTAAGAACCTGAAAAACAGTGTTGGGAAAGTTAGTAGCAAAAACTAATTGTTCATAACCTCCAGTTGCTGTCTGACCAGTTACCGTATAATCTACAATATCTCCTGATTGTACGGTGGTTGTGCCTGTGAAAGTGAGTACCTTATTACGATTCTGCTCGACTAATTTTTCAACGTATAAACGGCGAGGTTGAGGAGTTGTAATTGTCGCTAGCTGAGTACCGCTTAAATCTTTACCAGTTGCCTCAATATAATATTCTCGATACGTGTTTTGAGCAGCTAGAAGTCGCTGAACTTGAATGTTGAAATAAAAATCTGTGCAGTAAGCTGGAGTTGCGCCAGTATTACCAATATTATGAAATGTCGATCCAGCACCGCCAGCAGGTAGATAGTTAATATTTAAAGTATTCAGACCGAGAAGTGAAATATAAGCACTACCCGTTCCCGAACCCAAGTTAATCTTCGCTTGTATATCTTTAGCGGCAGATGTACCGAGATTACAAACTCTAGCTCCAATATTAAAAACATTGGGTCCTTCAATATCAGGTTTATTACTATCTAGACCGATAATGTCCCAGGAAATGGGTTTAATTTGTAAGTTGGGAGTGGCATTTGCTTTTAGGGGACAACATAAAAGTACTCCAACAACGGTTAAGGTAATTGGAGCAAGTTTTTTTAACATTACAGGTTTATTCATAATAATTGCCAATCCTTCTTCCAGCCTGAGTAAATTGTGGCGATCGCGCCAGCTTTATTGACTGCAATTCATTTTTTTAATCATTGTAGTTTTATTGAATCTGCGGTCATTGAATCGTTTTTTGGCAGCTAGCAATCGATAGATACGATTGATAAGGTAGTTATCAGCAGTTTTACAGTGGTTTTCGTTTATGAACATTTGAAAATTTCTAAGTATTGTAACTTTTAGTAAAAACTCATAACCGATCGTATGATTTAGCTTGCCCAGTTAGAATTAGATATCTTTCAGTACAATAATTTTGATTCAGGTATATTCTTCACAAGTAAATTATGTATAGACATAATGTAAAACTGCTCCAGTTCAAAACTCTATGTCCGCTCCAACTACGTGTACGTATAACAGCGATCGCCTACTTTAAATTTCGTGCTGCTATTTTTCTTATTGCACCTTAGCCCGAAAACGAATGAAGCCGTAGGAATTAATTGGCGTACCTGCACCCGTTGCATTGGGTAAACTACCTAAATTAACCACGATCGCCCCATTGGTATTACTGCCCTGACAATTAATATTGGGATAAACGTTACTCGGCTCAACTCCTGGGGGAAAATAGGTTGCGGCATCTCCATCACTGAGATTTGTTAACGATTGAGTCGTGCCGCTGTATTGCCAGAGAATACCTCTATCTGTTCCTGATAAACCTAAACTATTAGCAGTGTAACCACTATTAAAGGTATTAGAAATAAAACTGGTGTTCGTAGGAATGCGATCGCACAAAGCTGTATTATTTGCTGAATTCGCTCCATCCGAAATAAAGTAGATTGTATATTCAATTTCGTCTCCAGGTTGCGTAGTATCAAAGACTTTGCCTTGTAAATAGTTAGACAACCATCTCACATTACTATTGTCATTTAAATCGCTAGTTGTAGTAGGATCGACAACATTAGTAAAATTTGTGGTATTAATGGCTGTAATTCGTTTAACTAAGCGTAGCCGTGCTGCTATACGAGTAACAGTCAGATCGTCTGCTGTAGAAGTATCAGGATCGTTACTTTTAAGACTCGGAAATTTGTCGCTAGCGACAAATGCTTGATTAGACACTTGAGACACACCATTCGGAAAAGAATTGTTAACCCGAACGCGAAATGTGACTGTAGTGCTTTGCCCAGCAGTCAAACTTCCCCCTAATGTGCCGTTTGCTCCTGTTCCCAGACGAAAGATAACATTAGTATTGTTGTTAATGATTTCTGCTTGATCGGTATCTAGACTATTAGTTTTGTTTCCGGTATTAGCTCCCGCAGCAACTCTTAAAGTACCAGAAACATAAGTCGTATTGGCAGGAATGGTATCGGTCAGTATGACGTTGCTAATTGCTGTATTTGTGCTAGGGTTGGTCACAGTAATCCTGTACTCTAAAGTATCCCCTGGGGTAACAGCTTGGTTTGCTAAAGGAGTTGTACCACCAGAACGATCGCCATCAATAGCAAGCACGTCAGTTTTAGTTACAGTAGGAGGAGTACCAAATATAAAGGTATCGGTAACAGTGTTAGTGTGAGAATCGTTAGCGGTTGTATTCGGATCTGTCACATCTAGTGGAGTTTTAGCAGTAACTGAATTCGACAAGTCTGCAAAACTAGGAACAGTACCCGTAATAGTAAAAGTGGCAACTGCATCTTTATTAAGCGTTAATGTGGTATTGAGGTTGTTCCCCGAACCATTGGCTGCACCACAAGCATTAGCGAGACTACCAGCAACATCATTAGTAATTGCACAAGTCCAGGTGACATTAGTAACAGTGCCAGGAATATTGTCAGTAACGACAATATCGCTTGTATCGCTGGGACCTTTGTTAGTTACGGTGACTGTGTAAGTAATTTGGCTACCAACAACATTGGAAAAACTATGTGTTTTCGTCACTTGCAGGTCAGCTTCTCGGAGAACGATGCCACCAGATTCTATAGAGTCAGAGGTAGATGGAACGCTCGTCCAGGTATCGATTCCTTTGTGATCGCCAAAAGAGCTACTAAAAGCATGAGCGCCTGTACTGCTGTCAATTCCACCCTTAGCAGCAATAGGATTGGGTACAGTTCCTCCAATTAATCCAGTATCGTCGTAGTAGACAATCGTACACCCGGCTAATGGCTCGCTGAGAGTACAATTCTGTCGCGTTACGATGATGCCTCTGGGGTTGTTCTCAGCGTCAATAAAGGGAAAGTGGACTTCACCAACATCAACCGTGACCGCAATACTAGCACGATATCCAGTCGCATCGGGTCTGAGAGCCACACCCAATCCATCCTTACCGTCCCATTCCACAGAATTAGTCCCAACTGTGGAAATTCCAGATAAGATGCGATCGTTGCTATCAAAAGTGCCATTACCGTTGAAGTCTAGAAAAATTCGGTAACGTCCTGCTTGAGCCACATTAAATTTGAAATAACCACCCAAAGGAAATGTACCTGCTTTACCAGGAGTGTTTGCTTCTTTGCCGACGAACTCAAAGTTAGTCGGTGCAGCAGGAGGAGGAGCGACTAAAGACTGGAGCCATGTCGAACCACCGCTAGGTAGCGAAGCCGTAGCTGGTAAGTCCATGCTTGGAGGATTAAAAAATATTTTATTAGTCCCTGCTACGGAGCTATCGATTGCGCCTCCACTCGGTAAACTATCACCACTCCCAAGTTGAACGGATTTGTAGAGTCGATTTCCTCCTGAAGTAAACCCTTGTGGATTGGATAGCATGATAAATCCAAAGGGATCTAAGCCGTTGAAATCTATTCTGTATAAATAACCATCTGCGGTCTTGACAAATACAGCAGAACTCAAAGCTCCTATCGAGTCATTCGTATTATTACCTATGTTGAGAGCTAGGTAAT
The DNA here is from genome assembly GCF_003991895.1 of Chroococcidiopsis cubana SAG 39.79. Taxonomy (NCBI): domain Bacteria; kingdom Bacillati; phylum Cyanobacteriota; class Cyanophyceae; order Chroococcidiopsidales; family Chroococcidiopsidaceae; genus Chroococcidiopsis; species Chroococcidiopsis cubana. Next base: position 10,599 of record NZ_RSCK01000071.1, on the reverse strand, counting down.
TCGCAAATACCCGACCAGGAATAGCTTGAGCGGAACTATTAGTTACAGTAATGTCCCAAGCTGCTACTGTTGCTCTTTGAGTTGCATCTGTGGCAAAGGCAGTGGTTGTAGCAATCATGAGCGGGTTTTGACCAGTTCCATCTGAAAGTGGAGCATGAAATTCTACTTCGTAGATTCCAGTTTCAGTTGCAGTAATTTGGCAAGGAGTATATCCGCCTGCACTAGGAAATGGTCCGTTAGCTTCTTTAGTGGTTGTATCAATCAAGCCGAAGCCCGTTTGGAGGACATCACAAGAACCATCCTGTCCTCCATTAGGACTGCGGTAGACAATATCTTGAGTCCCTCCTCCAGCACTGTTGTAGACACTAGAGCCAAGATTAATCTTTTCTCCAGCATTCACGTAAACTTTGAGCGTGCTTTTCCGAGCAATCCCAGCTGTTGTTTGTACGGTATCCCACTCAGTATAAGCTCTCTTGCCACTACTAGAGTTGAGTTCTTTACTACCTTCAGCTTGGGCTGGCTGCGTCCAATAGCCGAGAATACATAAGATGAAGGTGCAGACAAAAGCTGCCAGCTCGAACTTACCGGAATATAGATGGATTGCGATCGCTTTCTCTTCAAGCTTTAGAGTCCCTAGCACACTGTAAAATTGAACCTTGCGCATGGCTATTCCCTTGCGATAGATTCTAACGAAGTTGAATTTATTTCTCTGTCTAAATATGACTGAACCTGAGTTGTTTCCTCCTTACTTTCTGGAAGAGTATTAGGAGCGATCGCCTTTGGATTTGCTTGAGGCGGAATCGAACGACTTTCGCCCTCCTTTTTAAGCTCAGTTAGGGGGGTCGCTTGCCCCCTTGCTCCCCTGCTCCCCTGCTCCTGTGCTTTCTTCGATGCAGGAACGGGTTTTTGCAACCCAAAACCATCAAACAATTCGTTCAATTTCACGGTTAAACCAAAATAAGCCCCACCAGCAGAACGAGAGCCGCTAAAATCGTCATCATTCACCTGACCAAAAGCATATCCTGCCGATAACCGCAGATTTGGTGTCAGGTAGTAGCCTGCTTCAGCAACAAAACCCGTCTCGCTGCGATCTTCTGAAGGTTGATTAATCCAGCGAGCTTCACCAACCAAATCGATTTTGTCGTTCAAGCGATAAGTCGCTCGTAATTGTCCCAAATTAATCGTACTGGAATTGACTAAATCTGCTGCTAAGTAAGAGGTACTGTGGCGAATTGCATACTTGCCGTAAAGTTCCCATCGCCAGTTAGGAGCATAAATAGTTTCTAGAGCAAAAGTATGGTCTTTGGAACCCGTACCGCTGCCGAGTAAAATCGTATCGGGAATTGTAGAAGGATTCTTGCGATATTCATAACGTAACAAAGCATTAAATTTATCGTTATTCGGGTCGCGATATGCTAAACCCACTTTTAAGTGAGCCGTATCTCCCAACCCTGAGAGTCTTTGGTTAGAAGCATTCGCCTGTTGATAGTTAACCAAACCCGTTAGCGCGGGAGAAATTTTTCCGGTTACATTTGCAGAAATAACTGTATTAGAACCACCAGAAGAATTCCGATGTTCGTAACGAGCGCTAGCTTTGAAATCGTCGCTAGGCGTGTATGCTAAGCCAATATGGTAGTTATCGCCGGAGTCAACGCCAATTGAAGAGGCACTTTGTCCCGCTGTAAAAGGTTGCACGAACTGCTTACCTGCTCCAGTCCGATTGAAGAAACTACCAAATACATGCTCGTATCCCAAGTCCAGCTTTAACCCAGGGGCAATGGTCAGACCTTGTTTTATCCCGATCGCACCCTGTGTTGTCATCCCGTCACCTCCATTTAAAATGGAGTAACGCCCGTTGACAGTGGTATCCGTACCGAATTTGCGTTCGCCAATAAAATCGAGACTGGTAATCGAGTTACCATCATTCTGACTGCCACTGTAAAACTGTTGCGATAAGCGAATACTCAAATCTTGTGCAACTTTCCAATCTAAACCTATAATCGTGCGGTCTGGATAAACAGCATCCTCTTCATTAGAAATGGTCAGTTCGTTTTGGGCTAAAAAAGTGAGAGTTTCAGTTAAAGGTAACTTGAGACGCGATCGCAATTGGTCTGAAGTACCGCTCAAAGCATTCGGTTCGATCCGGTCTTCTCGATGCCGATGTACCCAATCTAATGTGAGGTCGGCTTTACCAATCTGCTGCTGTACTCCGGCTGTAATCGTTGTCAGCGAGTTGTCAACCTTACTACCTGGAATCGCCTCCGAACGGGGTGAAAATAAATCGGTAAAATTATCTAACGGTTGAGGTGCTATGCCGCGATTGTCTTCATGGTCATACTGCAACCGAACATTAGTTTTTGCAGCGACCTGTCCTGTAACCTGCGCTCCATAACGAGTTTGTCCTGGGACAAAGCTAGTTGTCGCGTTGTTACTAAAACCTGTATCGGTAGAGCGCCAATAAGCTCGACCTTGAATCCCCTTGGCGATCTCTCCCTCAGCCTCTAAGCGATAAGCCGAACCGCTGACTTCTCCCATCATTTCTGAATCGTTTTGAGAGTGAGCGTATTCAGCAATCAAATGTATCTTGTCACTTATCGCAATTTGCGCGTCCGCACCATAAAGTTCAAAGTCGCGAATGCCGCGTTCCTCTTTTAAATAAGTTGCACCGAGCCAACTTTCATTTTCAAGTTCTCGCGAGATGTTGTACTGGACTCTACCACCGTAGATGCGATTGTCCTTTTCTTGGCTCTCATACTGATAGGTGGCAATAATTCGCCGCACCAAAACTTGTCCGTTTTCATCTACAGCCGTGCGAAAAATTGGTTCGCGAAATAACAACGTGCCGCGATCGTAGTCGATGTCGTAGTCCGTACCCCGAACCAGTTGTTGACGTGACAATACCGTACCTGGGCGATTGAGTTCTTCGACTTCAATCGAGATGTTTTCACTTCCAGGTATAAGCAAGCGTCGCGAGAGGAAATAATAACCGCTCGTACCATCAGGCGGGATCGTGTCGCGTTGAAAACCTTCAACGTTATCGCCATAGAATACTGAAAGTTGAAAATCTCCTAGATTATAATTTGCTTTGAATCCGTGGAGGTTACGAGAAGTCGCAGTATATTCTTGTGAGGAGCGAGCAAACTCTTTTGTATCGTAGTCACCCCACATCACATAGTCAGGCTCAGCGCCAGGAATGGATGCCGATCGCTCAAAGCGCAGATATAAACTATCTTGAGAAGGGGTGACAGCCTCGACTTTAGAACTATCGCTGTAAACGGGATAGTTGCGATCGCAGACTTGGTAATCTCGAAACAAACCCGAAGTGCCGTCGCATTTTTGATTCAGGGTGCGATCGCTGTTATATGCTCCTGTAAACAACCATTCGCCAATTTTACCTGTGGCAAAAACTGCTGTATGAAAACTCAGTTCGGTGCGGTTGTCTTCATCGGGGGGCAAAAAGTCGCGAAAACTCTTGTAAAAATCAGTGCCTCTCGCACCTAAACGCAAGTCAACAACACCCGTAACTAGACTAGAGCGCAGATTCGTTTCAAATTGAAATTGGGTATATGCTTCTAGCTGAAAAGCTTCAGCGCGAATTCTGACTGTTTGCGCTTGTAGTCCCGATCGCAGCTCAGCCGAGTATTGTCCTTTGCGTGCCAGGACTTGAAATCCTGGGATATCGGGCTTAGCATCCGTACCGACAAACTCCCCAGCACTAGCATCAAGAGTGACGATCGCATCTTCGTTGGTGCGATTGCCTTTGTCATCGAGTAGCTGCCCTTCAATCGTTGCCGTCGAACGTCCATCGGCGGGAATTCGCGATTCTTGCGATTGGACGGTGATTTGTTTAGTATTACCGCGCACGTATACTTTAACTGTCGTTGATTCTCCAGCGCGATCTCCAGTCTTAATTTTAAGTGTGAGGTGATTCTCTCCCTGCTGGAGTGGCACGCCATACCACGTCTGCGTCACGGAATTTACCGTGTTGTTTGTTTCTGTACCACCAATTAAAGATATATCGACTAGTTCGCCATTTACTGACAGTTCAACGGGAATATTTGCGGGAGACTGCACAGTTACCGTAGTCGCTGGCACGTCCAAGATTTGGCTCGATCGCGGCGAAAGAAATTTTAGGTCATTTGGGCTTGGAGTGGAAGTTGTCTGGGAATCGATATTTTCCGAGTTTGGTGACTGGTTTTGTTCCCGTAAAGCAACCAAGTAGTTAGCATACTTTTGCTCTGCTTCAGATTGCGGTACGCTCTGGGATGGGATATTTGTATTTTGTTCGATCGCTCCTGATGGTACGTCCTGAGGTGAAGTGTTAGTATTTTCGATGACATCTGATGCTGCTGGCAAAGAGAGTAATGCAACTTCAGCTTCAGGAAAATCCGTAACTGTCTGTTCTCGATTTAAGGCGATCGGTAATGCAACTGTGTCGTTCCCGAAATCTGGCGTAGCTACTGTTGTTGTCCCTGGTGCAGCGAGGAACGCCACCAGCAGTTGTTGCAACTGTTGATCTGTTTCTGAGGGTGGTGTTGCAACGGCTTCAATCGGTAACGCTGCTACGTAAGTGCCAAATTCCTGGGTATTCTCGACAGGTACAGATGTCTCAGGTTGGGCAAGTAATGCAGCAATATAATCGTGCCAGCGCTTTTCTGTCACCGATCGCTGTACTTGTCTCAATTCGATTGGTAATGCTGCTACGTAAGTACCAAATTCTGTTTGAGTTTGTAGTGGTTCTGTTCTAGCAGTTTTAGGCAGAATCAACAAACCGATCGCATTCACTGTAGTAATTACTAGGAAGGCATTGAAAAATCGCGTTCTCCACTTCATTTAGGTTTTGCCTCCTTCGCGATCGGAGTCACAGCAAAATTCATCCGCGCCATTCCACCAGGTTCTAAATGCACTAAACGAGATTGACTGTTGCGTTCGATAAAACGGCGGTTGGGAGCCAAGGTGTAGCCAGGTACGCTACTGAAATCTAAAACTCCCGTGCGATAACCAGAAATGACATTGGCAACAGAAAATAGTCCTTGAATATCGGTAGTAATGCGGTTGCCGTCATCCATGAAAATCACCGCATTGGGAACTCCTGGTTCTCCTGGTTGCTGTTCGCCATCAAAGTTTTTATCTACGAATACTCGTCCGATCAGCGTGCCGCAATCTGACAAAATGCCTGGATTAATCCGTAATCTGTGAACGGCGGGACCATCTTTGACTGTTTGGTTGTTATCAATGCGCTGTCCGGTCACGTTCGCCAGGTTTTCACCCGTGCCGCGAACTGCGTCAGCCGTGAGGACTGCGGCATAAGCTATATTCAGAACTTGCTCGTTGGTGGCGTTACTTGGTAGTTCTATTCCCTCTGCACGTAAAGAGATCGTTCTGCCATCGTGACTAGAGGCGATCGCAACTGGAGATTTGCCCAACTCTGCCCGCACGGATTTAGGTATAAAGGTAAAACCTAGAGGTAAGGTATCGGTGACGACGATATTTTTCAGCGGGCTGCTGCTGAGATTTTTGACTGAGAGACGATAGATAACTGTATCTCCAGGTTCGGCTGTAGCGCGATCGCCTGTTTTGACAACTTGTACTTCTTGAGCTTGACAGACACTTGTATCCAAATCCAAAACGGCTAAGACTAATCCAATCCGTTCGGCATTTTCAATGTCAATCGTTCCGTTAATAGACGTGCGATTGTCAGTAGCACTAATTGGTTTGCCGTCTAAAGAGGTAGCGGTATAAGCAACAACTCTCTCGTCCCGTTCTCCAATTGTGAGCTTGATGCGGCGCTCGTCATAAATTGATTTATCGGGGGGATGAATTAATAAAATATAAGTTTTACCGCGATCCAACTGACCCCGCTGAGGATCGAGAAGGAAATTATAAGTCCCTTCTTTGCCATTAGTGAGGAAAAAAGGATTGCTATTTTCTGTATTTGGCTCTAATCCTCTGGAAATATTATTGTTAGCAATATCTGGTGATTCTGTACGAGTGAGAGATACAGGTTCGGCAATTTCTGTTGTTGTTAAATCTTGAGAATTTGGTTCGTATAAACCAATACTAAATCCTGTATAATCAGGCAAAATTTCACCAGCGCAGCCTGTGATTTTCCCTAAAGGATCGATTAAATCTGTGGTGATTACTGAGGTAGAAAGTTTATTTGTTGTCGTTTGAATTGATTGTTTAATATCTGATTTATCGTTATTAAACTCATAACTATAAGTTGCTTGATTAGTGATTTCAATTGCTACCCCTACTTGAATTAGACCAGTTAGTAAAGTTTCTAAGACAGCTCCAGCTAAAAGAGCTGTTGCTATTGGTCGCAACCAATAATTAAAAAATCGGTTCGGAGGTTGCATCTGCGTTTGGATAATTATTTTATTTGTCCGCAATTGGAGGACAAGCCGATGTTGATTTAGGTCAATTGTGCAATGGCGATCGCTATTATTTAAGAAGAGATTTGAGCAGTATTGTTTTGACCTAGTAGAGCTTTTAGATCCCCCCTGCCCCCCTTTTTAAGAGGGGTTCAACCTTTCCAAATCCCCCTTAAAAAGGGGGGTTCAACCTTTCCAAGTCCCCCTTAAAAAGGGGGATTTAGGGGGATCGACGCTCATGTAAAAATTCGGAATTCCGAATTCCGAATTCCGAATTTATTTCACCTTGACTTGATAAGCTGCACCAACCAACTTGCTAGAATCAACTGCTTTGTCAAATTTCCAGCGAATGTGAGTGTAGAGTTCTGCTGGTGCTGGCTCGGTTTTAACCTTACCGTCAGCTAATTTGACTTTTACAGTTGGTTTTTCGACAAAACTCTTGCCATTATCAATACTGTACGTAACCGCAACCCCAGGATGGTTAATCGTAACAGAATTCAAAATATATGTCGTCTGCTTGGGAATTGGTTGAGTTAAGACGAGATTTTTGACTGGGCGATCGCCACTGTTAGCACCGCGCACGGTATAGCGAATCACATCCCCTGGAAAAACTGTAACTTTTCCCCGCATTGCTTGCCAAGTTGCTTTTGGCTTGCCCTGCGCGTCTTTCTGCATGACTTTCTTTTCTGCCATCAGATTTAACTGTACGGGGCGTTGAGATTGAATGTTTTGAACTGTTGCTTTTGGCTGTTGTTGGGCGCTAACCATGCGATCGCCTAGAGGTGCAGATAATAATACGGCGACAGCTACGCCAAACATTGACAAATGTTTCATTGTGACAGTCTCCTGATGATTCAAATCCATCCATTAATTTGCCCATTCAAGGCACGGATGTAACAGAGAGGTAGGAATATTGCAAAGCACTTGAGCCTAAAATTCGCGACTACACAATCGTAGTCGCGAATTCTATTCGCTCCAGCTATTTCACTAAACGCTGGAACTTGAAGTTTCCTTGTGGTGTTCCTGCTGTACCATTCGGAGCTAAACTACCGATAAAGTTGACATAACCAGTATTCGTCAAAGCTTCAGGTACGCCAGAGCCAGGATTGATCGTATCGATCGTCGTATTGTAGAAGCTGACTGTTCCCTGTGTACCAACTGCCTTTGTCTGTACGTGTTCTGTAGTTGCAGCCCAAGTACCATTTCTGGGGTTTGTCGTATCGCCAGTACCATCTTCAAAGATTCTGAAGTTGCTAGCACTCAATTGAACGCTACCGCTACCACCAGTAGAAGCAGGTGTCGAGATGTTTTCGTAGGAAATCCGATACTCGATCTTCCAACCGGGTTGAGGTCTAGCTGGATTCGTTGTAAATCCATTAGGATCTGCGATCGCAGCACCAGTTGCATCTACAGTAATTGGATTACCAGCATCATCCAAAATCCGAGCTTCTTTTGTCAGCTTCACGAAACCCGTGTAGGTTCGATCGACCTTCAAGTTGAAGATACTTTCAGCCGTGGGAGTCGTTGAAGTCCGGCTAAACTCATTGTTATTATCTTCATCGACAAATGCCACGATCGCCACTGGATATGCAGCGTTTTGAGCAGCACCATCGCCAAGATTTACTGTTACTGTGTAGTCAAGGCTGACCTGACCGTTGAGCGTAGTAATTTTAATTGGTGTATCAGTAGTGCTAAAGGTACTGCCATTCCATGTATAAGTGGCTGATTGTCCACCATACTCGATCTTGACAGTCGTACCATTTGGTAAGGTTGCATTCGTACCATAACCAGTATTGGGGTCTTGCTGGTTAGCAGCCGTGTTATCTGCTGCGTAATCGGCTTGTTCAGCGGGAATTGGCTTCAGAACTACGTTGTTGAGTCCAAGCGAGTTGGGGTTTCTGACCGTGTTATTGAAAACAAGATCGAGAGTTTCTGCATTTGTGAGCGCAACGGCAGGATCTTTACCCACTGGCGGCGAAATTGACTGGTTCACGTAGTCAGTCTGATTGGAGTTTCCTGGACCTGTTGCCCCTGGAACTCCTCTAGGTCCGGTCAAAATGCTACCAGGTGCGTCAATGGAAAGTAGGTTAACTTCACCATCACTACCCGTACCCAGGTTACTCTGTGGGTTATTTACAGGTTGGTTGCTGGGGTCACTACCGTAAGTAGCAAGAGCTATACCGTCATCATTAGCAGGATCGAAGCCACCTGCACCGTCAGCGTAAGGAGTTGTCGTACCCTCAAAGTTATTGGGGAATTGGTCGCCGGACTCATCATAGATAATCCGGTTAAGATCGCTATCTCCTTGGGTATGACCGAAGGCTTGAGCAATGTTGAGGATTTGACCACCAGCGAAGCCCGTGGCTGTCCTTACCTGGAACTGGAAGCCATTTGTATCGGTAAGTGTAGAAGATCCAGCAGTCATTGAGCCAGTACGGACAATACCAATCCGCTTCACTAAATCTGCCTGAGCCTGATTTGTAGGTGCAGTGGTTGTCCAGTTGGCACTGAGGGCTGTAGCGTTAGCCGCCGCAGGATCGTCATTACTATACACTACAGTCCAGCCTGAAGGTGCGGTTGGTAAGAAGCCAGCATCCAAAACTGTATTTGTAGGAATGACATCAGAAACTAAAATCACAGCTCCAGTAGGAGCGCCTGCACCCGTAATGGCGTTAGCCAGAGCCGTTCCTTCCAAGTTACTTACAGCAAAGGAGGAGGCATTGGGATAGGAGCCTTCAACGCGCAAGTCTAAACGGTAACGAATCTGGTCGTCATCGAGCGCTGAAGTATTAGGAGTATGTAGAGAGCGAGTCTTGAGTACAGTTGCTAGAGCGCGGGTAGTGACCTGCGTTCCTAAAGGAATCGATTGGAATGCTGCTGCTTCCCGTTCTCCATTTGCAGGACCTAAATTTCTAGGAGCCGGTTCGGATATGTCAGCAGTCCGCACATCATCATCAGTAGTGGCATCGGCTGCATATAGGATGTTCTGGCGATTCTGCGTTCCAGGATCGGCAGTGTTACCGAATTGCACGCTAATTGGATTAGTTGCTACGGTTTCTGTCACTGTGACAGGAACTCGTACTACTATCTCTTGGTTGACATCAATCGAGCCATCAAAAGCAGCATAGCCTGCGCCTTGAATAGCTAGGATAAATGCAGCATTATCTGATTGAACGCCAGCATCAGGAACGGCAACTGGAGTTGTCAGCGTGTTGCCGTTAATTCTAACGATATAAACGCTATTGGCTCCAGCTGTACTACCGATTTGACCGCCGACAATACGACCTCCTGTATTTAGGATTGTCTTGCCTGGAATGTAGATAGCAGTGGTATCGTTACCGACGTTAGTAATTGTAAAGTCGAAGTCTAAAATATCTCCGTTGGAGACACTACTACCGTTCCTGTCAACAGGTGTCGAACCAACAACAGCGATACCTGCAACCTCTGCTACTGTGATAGTCACTTCGTTAGAAGTTGCATTTATCGTACCAGGGTTACTGGGGTCTTCATAAGTAGCAGTCGCTTTGTTTTTGATCTCAGTTCCCGCACCCGTGAGTGGTGCAGTCGGTACAGCCTGCGCCAAAACAGGTGCAGTCATGTTAAAAGTGCCACCCATTAATAAGGTAGCTACAAGCAGTTGGCGATAAAGCCGTTTGGTTTGAGTGTTCATATTTCCACAGGGTTCAGATCTTCAATAACTAACCACCGTCGGGTTAGTCTCACACCGTTAGACAAATTACACAGTTAGACAAAACTCATAGCTGAGGTTTTCTCAGCAAGACCGTGACAAAATTTGAGCTGAGAAGCCGCAGCAAAATAATATTTTCTCGAAATCTCCTTTTTAGTAGTGCCAAACTTCAGTCTTGAGGTAGAGGTCGAATTTACTACAGATTTATCTTGTCCGAGATGGTTGTAAACTACCTGAAGACAAACACTGAATTTATTTTCAATAGATATACTTCGATCGCAACTGAATTCTGCATAGATGAGTTTAATTTGGACTAAAAATTCAGTGCAATTACCGATCGTTTTTCTAAAATGACTATGGAATCGTGCAATTTACACGCTTGACAAAAAATCTGTAGCGATCGCTACTGAGATGCGTGCAGACTACACTTATGTGTTTACACTGCAATTAAGAATTCAATAGAGCATTTTCTAGTCTACTGAGGTACAATAACAGCAATGAGTAAACCAGCAACGTAGATCTTCAACAGAGACTTGA
>NZ_RSCK01000070.1:0-34248 GCF_003991895.1 Chroococcidiopsis cubana SAG 39.79 | reverse complement strand
AAGGGAGAGGGGGGAGACAAGGGAGACAAGGGAGAGGGGGGAGACAAGGGAGAGGGGGGAGACAAGGGAGACAAGGGAGACAAGGGAGACAAGGGAGACAAGGGAGGAAACACCAACTACCAATTACCAATTACCAACTACCAATCGTTTAACCACCGAATCTTAATTCAGTACCAATATCAGGGACAAGAGACAGCTATTTTGCGATTGCGTCCGGTAATTGCCGATCGCAAGTTTCACGACTCACAACGGGAGGATGAAGATCTACAATTTTCTCAATTAGTTGCCGAGAGTTCTGTTTGCCTACAAGCCGTAAAATCGGGACGTGTAGGCACGTTATGGCATTTACACTGGACGCAGGGGGAGTATCAACCAAATGGCGTATGGTACTGGAATTATTTACTACCAGAAGAGACAAAACGAGGACTGAGCGATCGCGAAGATCTGTACAGTCCTGGCTATTTCACAATTAATCTCAAACCAGGCACAATCGTCACCCTAGAAGCAAAAGTAGGACTGCCAGAATCTCCTTTAACCGATGATGATTTTGAAAAAGCGATAGAAAGTCAAAATTCAAAATTCAAAAGTCAAAAAACAGGAGTCAGGAGTCAGGAGTCAGGAGCCAGAAGTAATTTTTCTCCCCCAGTTCCCCCAGCTCTCTTCAGCGACTCCCGACTCTCGCAATTACTCCTCAAAGCCGGAGAACAATTTATTGTCTATCGTCAGTCAGTAGCCGGAGCAACGATAATTGCTGGTTATCCTTGGCTGGAGGACTTTAGTAGAGATGCATTAATTGCTTTGCCAGGATTAACACTCTCGACGGGACGGTATGACTTGGCAAAAGAGTTGTTGGGAACGTTTGGTAAATATTGCTGTTGCGGTTTAATGCCAGATTGTTTGTCAGATGGCGATCGCGAACCTACATATCACAATGTTGATGTTTCGCTGTGGTGGATTGAAACTTTGGGTCTTTATCTAGAGGCTAGCCAGGACTGGGATTTTTTAGCGACTCAATATCCGATCGTGCAGCAAATCTATAAAGCGTTTACAACTGGAACGAAATACAACATTCAAGTTGATGTGGCTGACGAGTTAGTCATTTGGGATGCGGCTGATGCGGCGCTGACTTGGATGGATGTAAAAATTGACGGTCAACCTGTCACGCCACGTCAGGGTAAGCCGATAGAAGTCAATGCCCTGTGGTACTCTGCTTTATGTTGGGCAAGTCTTTGGGCAGAACGGCTCAGTCTTACTCCTGGGGAGAATGTGGAGCGTTTGAGCAACCAGGCACGACGATATACTCAGCAAGCACACAAGGTCAAAACCTCGCTACAAAAGTTTTGGAATCCTACCCTTGGTTATTTGTACGATGCGATCGCGCTCGACGATCGCCTCAACAATCAAATCCGTCCTAATGCCGTTTTAGCTCTATCTTTACGCCACTGTGCTTTTAGCGAAACTCAAGGACAGAGAATACTGCAACTAGCAACCCGCAGCCTACTAACTCCCTATGGCTTGCGTAGTCTTGCTCCGAGCGATCCTGAATACATTGGCAGCTATGCCGGAGCGCCGCATCAACGCGATCGCGCGGCTCATCAAGGCACAGTTTGGAGCTGGTTAATTGGTGCTTACGTGCGTGCTTGGCAGCGTTTTTATCCCACGCAACCGCTACCGATTGACTGGCAACCAATGCTAGTTCACTTACAACACCAAGCTTGCCTCGGCTCTATTTCCGAACTTTTCGACGGCGATCTACCACACACTCCCCGAGGGGCGATCGCCAAAGCTGGCGCTGTTGCCGAACTGATTAGACTGTTATGAGATAGTAATTGGTAGTTGGTAGTTGGTAGTTGATCGATCGCCGATCGCCGATCGCTGGTCACTGGTCACTGGTCACCGATCGCTGCTGTCCCGCCACCATGAACTGTACCATCTGGCATTACTGCACCTTTGAGGGTGACACCATTGATTTTGGCGTGAAGTATGTTTGCTTTGTATAGCCTCGCTCGACAGAGATTGGCACGGTTGAGGTTAGCACCTAGCAAATTCGCTTCTTCAAGATTGGCTTCAATTAGATTTGTCCCTTCCATGTTTGCCTTTTGCAAGTCAGCTTGACTCAAGTTCGTTTGAACTAAGTTTGCTTGCAATAAGTCTGCCTGTTTGAGTTTGGCTCGATGCAAGTTTGCCCCAACTAATGTAGCGCGTCGAATGCTAGCTTGAATCAAGTTTGCCTCTTGTAGGTTTGCATGACTAAAATTAGCTTTGTAAATGTCGGCTCCCTGGAGGTTAGCTGCTTCTAAACAGGCTTGCTGACAGTTTACCCCTATGAGGTCTGCCATGTAGAGATTAGCCCCCTTCATGTTTGCTTCTTTAAGAAATGCTCCTCTCATATCAGCGCCACTAAGGTTGGCATATTCCAAGTTTACGCCAGCAAAGTTGACAAAAGCGAGATTGAATCCACTTAAATTTGCGCCTTGTAAATCTGGAACGAGTTCTCGATTTTGTTCGCGCCAATCGTTCCAGGTTACAACTCCTTTTTGTAGCCATGCTAAATGCTCTGGTGAAGACTCTGCGATCGCACCTTCTGAGGGGTGCAGCGTTGGCTCGATCGTGGATAGTTCAACTGACAGCCCCAATAAACTGTCAATCTTTGCCCGTAGCTCCAGTAGTGCTTTACGATCTAATAAAGTTAAGATATCTTGGGCAATGGATTGCAGCGTTACAGCAGAGGGCTGTACGGAACTAGGCTGCTTTTCAGTCATACTATTGTTTACATAGGAATTGCTTCTCACTTATCTTTCCCAAATTTCTCACCATCTGTAGCAGAGTCAGTCAAGAAGACAAAAGTTTGAGGGGCAGTTTTTTTGACGTGACTTACAGCAAAACAAAAAATTCTGCGATTAAACCCATACCTACACAAGTTAGAAGTCAAAAGAATATTGATGCAGATTAAGTTTGCTACCTCAAATCTCGATATATCACGATGCTTTCCGGTGATGGTGCAGTTGCGATCGCATTTGACAGAAGCAGAGTTTGTTAACCGCGTGCAACGCCAACAGCAAGCTGGTTACTTTCTAGTCTACGTCGAGAAAAACAATTCAATTAAAGCCGTAGCTGGGTGTAGATTGATGGAAACATTAATTGATGGGCAGCTACTTTATATTGACGATCTCATCACTGATACATCCGAGCGTTCTCAGGGTTATGGTAGTGCCTTAACTGATTGGTTGATAGAGTATGCTAAATCGCAAGGGTGCGTTTCGCTACAACTCGATAGCGGCGTACAACGTGCTGCTGCCCACAGATTTTACTTTAGAAAAGGGCTGACAATTAGTTCTTTTCGTTTTAAGAGAAGTTTACAGTGAAGAAAGGGAGCGCACGAGCAGGGAGTAGGGAAGAAGAGAGCGGAGGGAGCGATCGGGAGCGATTACCAATTACCCATTACCCATTACCTTTTGTAAATATCATAATATGTTGTGATGGTAAAACATCTTTTGTTGTCTGCCATTGCAAACCGATCGCTTGCATCTCTTTGCGGGCTTGTTTTTGGGTCATTTTATGTAAGGTTTTGATCGGAATAAATGGATTTTCTCGGCGATATTCAACTAGTACCACTCTTCCGGCTGGCTTGAGAGCTTTTACTAATTTTTTCATCATTTCGTTGGGATGAGAAAATTCATGATAGGCATCTACCATCAAAGCTAGATCGATACTATTTGTAGGTAAGTTAGGATTGGCGATCGCACCTAAAACAGGTTCTACATTTGCGATTTTATTTTCTTGTTTGAGAAACTCAATTATGTCTAACATTTCTGGTTGAACGTCAACAGCAAATACTTTACCTTGAGGTACTACTTTCGCTAGCCGAAAGCTAAAATAGCCCGTACCAGCACCAATATCTGCCACTACATCAGTAGGTTTTAAATCGAGAGCGGCGATCGCTTTTGTTGGTTGTTCTTCCCGTTCTCGACTTGGACGTTCTAGCCATAAACTTCCTGTATGTCCCATCACTTTAGCAATTTCCCTACCCAAGTAAAACTTACCTATACCATCCGCACTCGGAGAACGATATTCATAAACTTTTGTATTTATTGGATTAGATTGTGTTGCTACATCTGCGGCAGCGCTACTAACATTAAATCCTAGACAACAGACAATTAAGCACAATCCGCAAGTGATGCGTAAAAATGATGAAATACGTGTTTTCAAGTGCATTTTTATGAGTTGTAATTGGTCATCTGTAATTGGTCATTTGTCATTCGTCATTTGTGCGTAGCTAGTTACCAAATTTTTATCTAGCCACTAGCCACTAGCCACTAGCCACTGACAACTGATAACTGTTCACTGTCTCCGTGCTTCTAATTTTTTGACTCTTGCCTCTAATTGATTGACTTGCTGTTTTGTTTCGATCGCTAATGTTGCTAGGTTATCAAAAGATTGTAACTGACTTAGGTTATTGCGATCGCGTCTGCGATTATCTGTATTAGGCGTTCTGGGAAGATTGGGGCGAGAAGTACGATCTATTTGACTTTCTAGGCGATCGAGTCTTGCTTCTAAGGTTCTAAGGTCGAATTCTAATGAGTTGAAGCGCGAATCTGATTGTTGAGATAATGCAATTTTAGGGATAAAACCAATCGTCAAAAATATACTAATCAAACCAACTAAGAGCGGTAATAATATTTGTCTAAAAATACGATTATTGTTCAGCATGGTTTATATAAATCGAGCAAAAAAAGTGTCATCAGTCATTTGTCTATTGACTGATGACCGATGACCAATTACCAATTACCAATTGTTAATTACAGTCTAACGAAAATTCCCAGGATTTAACCGCGAATGAGAGCTATTTTGCTTGACTTGTACGGCATCGTCAAGTTTTGCTCCAGTGCCACCATCCTTTGCATCTAAGAAGGGTTTAAGGTTAATATTCTTAGTATTAGTGCGTGTTTTTCCACCCAAAGCTTCACGACCCATGTTGATGAGATCGCTAATTTCGCTCTGTCTTCCCTGATAAGTACTGACTGCATCAGTTTGCTGTCCGCTATCAGCTACGGTGAGGTTTTCAAAGACGCGATCGCGAGTTGATATGGGGTCTTGTCCTGGTGGTACGGTAAAAACAATCCGACAGGACGAGTCTCTTTCTGTCGTGACGCAAACAGTGTTGTAGCTATTTTCTACCCCTGTGGTCATTTCTAACAAACCATCGGGACGGTAAGATTCTAAACGACGAGCAATTTCGTTACAACGTCTTTGAGAATTCCAACCACCACCCATATTTGATGGTTTTGCCCACTCAAAGAACTCTCCTGGCTGGCTTTCTGGCTGGTAAACTACAGTGTACTCGCCATTTACAGTCTGACAGCTAAACCGCGTCGCTCTCGTAACGGGATCTGAACTGCCAGGATTGCGGCGGGAAGTAGGTGTAGTATCGCCTTCTGTATCTACGACAACATCGCGATCGCGGTTGGTCGAGCGACTATTGCGATCGCTAGAACGAGAATTCTCTTGAGCAATTATCATTCCTTGGCGGGGAAAAGCCATTGCAGTTTCATGTGCTAACAGCAAGGCTAACCCCATTGATAAACTCAAACCTCTTAACAATTGAAACTTAAAAGTTTTTGCAGACATGAAAAATAATCCTCAAACTTAACCCTGCTGCCTCTAAGCTATCTACCTCAAGCCAGTGATGTATCTAGTGCAGGAAAGATTGTTTACATTTATCGATGATGCTTTTTCTTAGTTATCAGTTCCTTCTGAATCAAAATTTTTTCCACTCTTGCTTTCATTTCGGCGTGACGCGCTACTCCCTCGTAGGTATAACGGTTGTAGCCATTACGTTGAATCAGTTCTTCGACATAGCGAATGCGATCGCCTGTTGGGGGGTGAGAAGATAACCACGCTGGCGGTTCTCCCCTTTTGTCTTGTTCTTTCAGCGTCACTAACAGATCGCGTAAACCATCAGCTGCATAGCCGCTAGCTGCAATTAGTCTTGTCCCTAAAGCATCTGCTTGGCGTTCCATATCGCGACTGTATCTCATGGCAAAAATGTTCGTTACAGTCCCACCATAGGGAATATATTGAGTCACATTCGCCAGTAAATTACCTTCAGCTGCCAACTGAAACCCATGAGAAAGGACGGCGTGAGATAATTCGTGTGCCAGTAATCCAGCCAACTCTGCTTCAGATTCAGTTTTGGCGATCGCGCCTGCATTCACAAATACTTTTCCACCTGGTAAGGCAAAAGCATTTAAATTATCGTCTAATACAACGTAAAACTCATATTGAAAATCGTCGCGACCTGTGACTTTAGCTAGTTTTTGTCCAATTTCATTCACGTAGTCAATGACTATTTTGTCTTCTACCATTGGCAATTGTTCTCGCGCATCTTTGGCAATCGATTTACCGATGGATGATTCCCCTCGTAATAACATCGAGCCTGTTTGCAAAGCCGACAGTGGACCTAATAGACTACCTGTAAGGGCATATCCTGCTACCCCAGTAATCACATTGGCGATCGCATTTCCTCGTAACTTGCGGCGTAGATGTCGCGTGTAATTCTCTAAATGTAAATCGGCTAGTTGAGTAAATTCTGCGGTACTGGGTTGGTTAGGATTGAGAATCGCAAATCTTCGCGCGGCGATCGAGGCTTCCATCCATTTTTTTTCAGCAACGAAGGCTTCTATTTTGGCTTTGACTAACTCCGGTCGATCGGGATAAAGAGATGTTGCTCGTTCCAAAACATCGATCGCTTCTTCAGGATGACCTTGTTTATTGAGTACTGCTGCCAGTTGCAGATGTCCGGGGATAAATTGGGGATACTGTTCTACCAACAATCGCAAGGGAACCAAAGTTCTCGTTTGCAGATTTTGAGCGATACCTGCTTCTGCTTCCCGCCAATAAACCTTGCCTGCTGGTGATAGTTGAGTCACATCAACAATCGGTTCTGGACGCTGTTTAACTTCTATAGGGGTAGTAAAAGGCTCTTTGACTTCTCGATAGAGTTTTTCTGCTTCTGCGTGCTGTCCGGCTTGATGCAAACGATCCGCTTCAATTAGTTTTTTTCTCTGCTCGACAATTGTGGCAAGGCGGGAGGCACTGGTTTCGAGTTCAAATGTGGGTGGTTCCCCTGGTTGTGGTTGCGTGGGGGTATTTTCTGTTGGCGCAGGGGGTATCGCCATAACTGGCGTTCCAGAGACAAGCAAAGCTGCATTTAAAGCGATCGCCAGTCGAGTCCAGGCGGGTTTCATAGGGTATTTGTCCAAGTGTGGGAGTGTAGATAATTTTTAGTCTATAGTTGTTGTCAGACTTTAGGCGATCGGGACAAATATTTTTCTCAACGCTCGCCACAAAAAGGCGAGAATCGCTAACCACGGTACTAACAATATGACGCTCAGAACTTTAAGCGAATGAGTACTCCTCAAGACTTCTCTAATTTGATTGAACGTGGTTTTCAAATCTCCTTTGCTCAGCGCTCGAAACGCAAGTTTAATTCCATACTTGCCACATTCTTCTAATGCTTGTTTGGTTAGTTTCCAGCAGAGGTGAGAGGGAAGCAAGCGATCGAATGTTTTTATCACACGTCTAGCACAGACTAAGTTATATCCTGAGGATAGAACAGTAGATGTAATGGTATTATTATGTACTCTATAAAAAGCTAGCACTTGTGGCTCAAACCAAACTTTATAATTAACTGCTATCCTAATCCACATCTCATGATCCGCAGAACTCTCCATTTGAGAATTAAATTTTCCTAGCTTTTCATAAACCTCTTTTTTGACAGTAACAGCAGGAGGATCGAAAAGAGAACTAATAGCAATTTTTTCAATAAAGTTGGGGATTATTCCTGCTTTTTTTCTATGTAAGCGGGAAATATATTTTAGCCGACGACCTATCTCATCTATATGTTGGTGGCGACAGCAAGCTGCTCCAATTGCAGAATTAGTATTAAAACCGATCTCCATCCGATGATAAAATTCAGTTCCAACAATATCGTCATCATGCAAAATATGTATGTATATTCCTAGCGCTCTTTCTATGCAAGTATTCCAATTTGTATAAATATCTACTGTCTTTGGCTGACAATAAAAACTAACTTTACCTTTGTATTGAGAAACTATGCTCTCAATCGCTTTGTTAGTAGAACAGTTATCTACTACTTCTATTTGAAATCGATTGAATTCTCGTTCTGATATTTGAGCTAATACGCTCTCTATTGCTGCTGATAAATATCTCGATCGCTCATAAGTTGGGATCATTATCGACCAGATTGGTCTTCGATTGGTTTCTGGTGTCATCTCAACTTTGATTTTGGTTAAAAATTAGTTGTATAGCTTTATATCGATTGCCGGATATTATACGCATTAGCGATCGCGCGGGCTGTTTTGCACATTACACAAAACCTATTAAACTCATAACGACTTTGCTTTAGTGCAAATGCCGATTCTGCATACCTATGGCGTTCCCGATTTTGAAAAAAAGCGATACATTAATAAATAAGTATTTACATTAATTAATACTTCTGTTAATTTTTTGAAATCTTTGACAAACTCAGCGCAACATCTGCACCATGTCTACAACCACCTTTTTAGCTACCATACTCAAACCCAACACTAGCCCTAACTTCTGGTCGCAGACTGCTTGGGCTGTCCTGCGTGCTGTCGTAGGGATTGTTATGATTCATAATGGCTTAGACAAACTGGGTAATATCGAAAGCTTTTCTCAAGCTTACGTTGAGTACATTGGTTTACCCTTCCCGATCTTTTTCAGCTACTTAGCTGCATTAACCGAAACAATCGGTGCGCCACTGGTAGCGATTGGCTTTTTGACCCGTCCAGCTGCTTTTGGTTTGTTCGGAACCATGTGTGTAGCGATGTACCATCACATCTTGGTTGCTGGTTTAAATCTTTCTTATCTAGAACTTTCTGCTGTTTATGCAGTTTGCTTTCTCTTCTTCACCATCAATGGTGGAGGACTATTCTCTACAGATGCTTTGATTGCTAACTGGCTCGATGCTAGTGCTTTCTCTATGCAAGCGAAGCGGATTATGCGCTTAGAAAAAGCTTATCAGGCTCAGAGTGTGGCGGAAATGGTCAGTAAGTAATGAGTTGTGAATCGTGATGGAAGATTGGCAACTTGCGATCGCCATTCACTCTACGATTTAGGGAAGGAAGCGATCGCTTCTTTCCCTAGTTTTTGTATTTTTACAGCAACCCTCAATCGTTTATGAAGAGCTTGTACTACAGTCACCATTAGTTATTGACAAATGACCAATGACAACATGTGAGGGCGCTCTATCTCAATAGTCTCGTTACCCTAATATCGTATTCAATACCTTGTGGATGGTCGCTTCTAGCCTGCGCTCTAGCAAGGCGATCGACTTTATCTTTGGACTCTGCATCGATTTCGTAGCGTGCTGTTTCGCTTCTGCAACTAGCACTTGTCATTTCTAAGCATTCTTTGATATCTACCAATACTTCATAAGTGTGCATCGTTTGAGAACCTCCTCGTTCGAGATGCAAAAGGTAGGAATTAAGTTCAGTATAGGAAGCTACGGAGTTCACAGTCTTTAATAAACACAATTCTTTATAGTGGTAATTGGTAATTGGTAATTGGTAATTGGTAATTGGTAATTGGTAGTTGCTTCCTTGTCCCCCTTGTCCCCCTTGTCCCCCTTGTCCTCCCTGCTCCCTACTCCCTGCTCGTGCGCTCCCTTTCTTCACTGATAACTGTCCTTAGTTGGGCAAACCTCATAAAGTGGTAGGGTAACTTGAAATGTCGTACCTACGCCAATTTCACTTTCTACTGTAATTGTTCCCTGATGGGCTTCAACAGACTTTTTGACAATGGCAAGTCCTAATCCCGTGCCTGGAATTGTACCGACATTACTAGCCCGATGAAACGTCTCAAATAATTGGGATAGTTCTGTTTGCGGAATACCGATCCCTTGGTCTTGAACTTGGAAAATCAGATGTTCTAATTGAAAAATTAACTTAAAATTGACAGCACCACCTTTAGGAGAATATTTAATTGCATTTGAGAGTAAATTACTAAAAATGTGTCGTAGGAGCTTTTCATCCATACAAGCATGAATATACTGGCGCTTGCAATGAAATAAAATTTTATGGTTTTTGGTAGTTATTTCTATTTCTTCTATTAGTTCTTGACAAAAGTTGACGACATCAATCGAGTGGGGATTAAATTCAATTTTTCCAGCTTCTACTTTACCAATCAAAAGTACATCATTTAAAAGTCCGGTCATGTGTTTTACAGAATTAGCAATTCGCTGAAAATGCTGATTTTTGCGATCTTCTGTCCATTTGTAACCATAATCTCGTAGTAACTCTGTTGAAGATAAAATTGTAGTTAATGGTGTCCGAAATTCATGAGAAGCTATAGAGATAAATTTACTTTTCATCTCGTTCAAATGCTTTTCTTGTTGTAAAGCCCGATCGGTTTCTGCTTTGGCAGCCTCAGCTACTCTTACCTGTAACATTGCCGCTTCTATTCTTTTCTTTTCAGTTATATCTCGCGCTACACAAACGAAACCCTGCTTGTTACCCTGTTCGTCAACAATAGCAGAAGAACTAAAAGATACAGGAATTGCTCTACCTGCGGCTGTTAACAGATTTGTTTCCAGATTGAGATTTAACCCGCGATCGGCTAACGTATAAACACTCAAGTTTGTGTTTTGGCTTAGAAAAATATCGATCGACTTACCAAGTAATTTGCTTTCTGAAAACCCAAGTAAATCGAGTGTTGCTTGATTTACCTTAGTAACAATTCGCTCTGGATTAGTTACAATTAGTAAATCTGACATCGAACTGAGAATTTTATCTAAATAGATTTGAGATACTGTTGTTCTCGACAAACCTAATATCATTTGATTAAAAGCATCAGCTAAAACTCCGAGTTCATCGTGAGAATCGATCGCAACTCTAGTTTCTAAATGACCTTCTCCAACCTGAATTGCTGCTCCTTTTAGCTTGTCGATCGGTTTGAGAATAGAACGAGAAATGAAATAGCCTAGAATAATGGCAGTTATGACAGCAGCTAAAGTTGAGGAGACGATCGCGCGCTCTCCCATGAGAAACATTTTTTCGGTTTCTCTAACTTCAGTTGATAAACTATTTTCGGCTCGCTGCTTGTATTCCTCGACCTCGGGTAATATGCTTTTTTCTACATACCATTCTAATTTATCTGCTAAAAGCTGCTTGGCATCCCACTCATTAGTAGATAGTAATTGTAAATATTGCGTGACTAGAGTTTTATATCTTAAAAAATTGGTTTTTAATGACTTAAGGCTTTGATAACTTTTCTCAGCTTCTTCTCGCGTAAGTTCAGTTTCAAAACTTACTATCAATGCCGGATCGTTTTTCTGAATTCTATCATTTATATTGTTTTCTATTGTATTTAATTTAGACTCGATTAGTGCAATAATTTCTCCTCTACTATATATATGTATTTCTCCAATTGAAAGTTTATGCGTTGCTACATTTACTGCTTGTATGTCAGCGATCGCCCGACCGGAGAACTCGAATTCATAAATGTATTTTTTGTTGATTCGCTCTATATGAGCGTGAGTATTTTTATCGACAACCAATGATAGACAACCGATTGAGCCTACTAATAAAGAAGTCCCGACAAAACCTATAGTTAACTTTTGACGAATCTTCATGTTAGAAACCAATTTATGGGAGTCGCGATCGCGCTGATAGCTATAGCTATGCATTTTCATTTCAACTTCCGGGAATTGCGATCGACGACCGTAAAAATACGGGTGTATTCCGTATCTCCAAAAAATATAGAGACGCAAGCGCTTGCGTCTCTACGATCGAACTTATAGCCAGTTAAGACTCTATGAAGTCTTAGTTTTTGATTTAGAAGCAGTCGTTGTCTTGCGAGTGCTGCTAGCGGTTTTTTTCTTGGCTGTAGTTGCAGTCCCATTACCGTTAGCACTTGCCTTAGTAGATTTGCGCTTCGTCGATTTTTTAGCGCTCGATTCCTTTGAGGCTAATAGTTCTAACGCCTTATCTAAAGTCATATCTTCGACTTTTTGCCCCTCTGGTAATCCCGCATTGGTCTTTCCGTGCTTGACGTAAAGCCCGTAGGGACCCTCGAAGATGTTGACTGGTTCTCCGTCCCCCGGATGAGCGCCCAACTCGCGTAATGCTGATTTGGATTTGCTGCTGGTACGTCGTCCTTTCTTGGGTTCGGCAAGAATCTCTAGCGCCCGTTCTAGAGTCACTGTCAATACGTTGTCACTGACTTTAAGCGATCGATAGTCTTTGCCTTCCTTACCTTGGTCGTGGACGACATAAGGTCCATAGGGTCCAATACTAGCTTGAATTTTGCCTCCCGTTGCTGGGTGAGTACCAAGTAGCCGCGGTAGAGATAGCAAACCAACAGCTGTCTCTAGGGTGAGGTTATCGGGCGTGACACCTTTAGGCAACGAGGCTTGCTTGGGTTTGGGCTTATCCTCAGTTTTTTCCCCTAGTTGCACGTAAGGACCGTGAGGACCGATCTTGACATAGATCGGCTCTCCAGTTTCAGGGTGAATCCCTACCTTGTCCGGTCCTTCGGTTTTCTGTTTGAGCAACTTTTCCACTAATTCGGCATCTAAATCTGCCGGAGTCCAGTCTTTAGGAATGGAAGCAGTCACAGTATCGCTACCGTTCTGTGCTTCGATATAAGGACCGTAACTACCGATGCGGACTTTTGCTTCTAAGTCATCAAAAGCGACTGTTCTCGCAACGTTGGCTTCAATTTGACTTTCCCGTGCCTTAACTAGAGTTTCCAGTCCCGCATCGCCTGAATAAAACTTGCGGAGATATGGCAACCAAGCTGCTTCACCCGTAGCAATATCATCCAAGGTTTGCTCCATTTTGGAGGTAAAGCTAGGGTCTACCAAGTCAGGAAAATGCTGTTCTAACAAGGCAGTGACAGCAAAGGCGGTGAAAGTAGGAACGAGGGCGTTGCTGACGATTTGGGCATAGCCTCGGTCTACAATCGTACCGATGATGCTGGCGTAGGTACTGGGGCGACCGATACCCTCGCTTTCTAGTGTTTTAACGAGAGAAGCTTCCGTATATCTCGCAGGGGGTTGGGTTTCGTGTCCGATCGCCTCTAGGTTTTTGCAGTCGGGGCGATCGCCTTTTTTCAGCGGTGGTAGAATGACTTCCCGATCTTCTAATGCTGCTTCTGGGTCGTCGTAACCTTCCACGTAAGCGCGTAAGAAGCCAGGAAAATCAATTCGCTTCCCACTAGACCTAAACCCTGCGTCTTCTACCTGCAATTGCACGATAACTTGAGTTTGGCGCGAGTCTGCCATCTGGGTCGCCACAGTGCGCTTCCAGATCAAATCGTAGAGATCGAATTCTCTGCCGCTCAAACCTGTTTCCTTGGGCGTGCGGAAGCTGCTCCCAGCCGGGCGAATGGCTTCGTGTGCTTCTTGTGCGCCTTTACTTTTGGTGGAGTACTGGCGCGGTTGGGGACTGAGATAATTTTTGCCATACATCTGCTCGACGCAACTACGGGCAGCTGCGATCGCCTGCTCGGATAAATGCACCGAGTCGGTACGCATGTAGGTAATATATCCCTGTTCGTAGAGGTTTTGAGCGACCCGCATCGTGTCCCGCGCCGACAAGCGCAGTTTGCGGTTAGATTCCTGTTGCAGGGTAGAGGTGGTAAAGGGTGGTGCGGGTTTGCGCGTCGTAGGACGTTCTTCTAAATCCGTCACCGTCCAAGGTTTGCCCGTTAAACGCTCTAGTAGTTCCCTGGCTTGGGTTTCATTCAATAAAACAACATTGCGTCCGGCAACGATCTGCCCTGTATCTGGGTCAAAATCGCTGCCATTGGCGACTTTTGTACCAGCTAGGGTGGTGAGTTTGGCTTCAAATTCACCTTTCGCCTCTTTGCCTTTCGCCTCCAAGGTGGCTTTGAGATCCCAGTAACTCCCTTGGCGGAAAGCGCGGCGTTGCCGTTCGCGGTTAACTAAAAGTCTGACTGCAACTGACTGGACTCGTCCGGCAGATAGCCCTTTGGCTATTTTTTTCCACAGTAGGGGGGATAGGGTGTATCCTACCAGGCGATCGAGTATTCGGCGCGTTTCTTGGGCGCGGACGAGTTGTTCGTCAACGGTGCGGCAATTTTTCAGCGCTTTGCGGATTGCGTCTTGGGTAATTTCGTGGAATACCATCCGCTTGACCGGAACTTTTGGCTGGAGTAGCTGCAACAAGTGCCAGCTAATGCTTTCGCCCTCTCGGTCTTCGTCTGTCGCCAGTACGAGTTCGTCAGCAGATTTTAGTGCTTCTTTGAGCTGCGTGACAATTTTCTTTTTATCCTTGGGAATCACGTACAGCGGTTCAAAGTCACTTTCCACATTCACGCCCAACTGCGCCCATTTTTCCCCTTTAACGTTGGCGGGAATATCGGTGGCTGATTGGGGTAGGTCGCGTACGTGACCCATAGACGCTTCTACCCGAAAGTCCCTTGGTAGGTAGTTACGGATGGTGCGTGCTTTGGTGGGGGATTCGACGATAACGAGAGTTGACATGAGAACCTAAAGGAAAAATAGCGGCTGCGGCTGAAAAATCAGAATTAAGGATTTATCGGTCGGATGTCAATAGTTCACTCCTAGTACGATTGGATTGGGTCAGCATCAAGTGCCTATTGCAGAAAGCGATCGCTGCGGTGGGCATAGCTCCAGCCTCTCCTACCAAACTATTTCCATCTTTAACTTATATCTAGCATTAGTGGCTACCATTAAATGCAAGTTATAGTTCTAGACAATAGCTGGAAGTCCAGGCAGGTAGTGGCAAAATTCACATAAAAATTTTATAATTCACGCCGCTCGCTCTTGGTAGTCGCAGGGGCGATTTTCTCGGAAATAGCTTTACTTTACACGGTTGGCAGCTGAACAAATGTAGATGTACTGAAGTTATACAGCATAATCGAGGGTAGAGCAGTTTTTGTAGTTTTTTGTAGTGTAAACGAAACGATGCGGCGATCGCACGATGTTACTTGATGTTACCCAGAGTATTGTTCGACGACTTGTAGAGTCATTTGAGAGAGGATGAGTTCATAAGATTGCAGACATTCAATCTTGAAGGATAAGGGGCATTATAGGCACAAGGTAGCACTATCTACCTCCGTATCATTTCTGATAGAACATGAATTTAGAATTTGAATTAGGAATTTTAGGTAATATAAATCTGTATTCGATCGCAATTTAACTGGGGTGCGATCGCGTTAGTTTTTAAATTGATTATATCGACAATGAAAAGAGAATTTTGGGAAGAGATGTTTTTTCACAAAAGTCTAAAAGCTACAGTGGCAAATATTGAATTTGTCCTTCTAATTCTCCCTCCAGACTACACTCTAAAATGATAAGAATGTCCTCTATCACCTTACCAATTGATACATCTACGCCAACCTCAATCACTCCTGGCATTGGCTGACCTTGGGCGATCCGTTCGTAGGCATAGCGTGTAATCGTAGCAACATCGTGAGTGAGCAATACCCGATTTTCTTGGGCTGCCCATGTCAAAATAGTTGGGTCATGCTCACCCGACAATCCAACGTCTTGAACTCGAACAATATCAATATTCGGGTTGCGTCGCAATAATCCTCTCACGACGGTATTATCAAAATTCTCGTCGGCAAGCAATTTTAACACGCTTCTTGTTCAGCTTTACGAGTCAATAATCTGTCACGTAAGCCTTGGGGGTCAAACTTTGCTTGGTTCATCATGCGAACTTCCTGCGCCTGCTGCTGGCGTTGTTTTAGGTATGTTTCAACCTCTTGCTGATGATTGAGATAAAAGGCGATTGTGGCATATACATTAGCTAGCTTCAGCGATGGATAGCGATAGACAATTTCCTCGGCTGTTACTCCTTGCTGGAAAACAGCAACTACAGTATCAAGGGTTACACGAGTTTTGCCTACCAAAACTACACCATCAGCATTGGTTTTCAGTGGTGCAAGTTCAGCCTCAATTGCTAGTGTCATAATCAACGTCAGAATCTCTGCTGCGATCGTAGCAAACGTTCGTTCGGCTCAGCGCCACTGCGATTGTAAATTATTTAATTAAGGTACGATCGCGTAAGCTTTTGAGTATAATGGGCGCAAAATTAACTCACTTATCAAAGTTTTTCTACGGGTAATTTAATCAAGAATTAAGTAAATTTACCAAAACACTTTCAGAATTAGTGAAGATAGAGCTAAGGAATATAGACCCGACCGACTCCCATATAGTTCTCAATATCCAACAAAATCTCTATTAAACGACTGGCACATCGTTCGCGATAAATCTGCTCATCGAGTCTTTCTTTATTACCAATCGTCACAACTGGAAGTGATGTCATTGTGTTGTTTTCGCGAATCACTTGTTCTAGCGAATCGTTTCCTTTCATGTTGCGATTAGCGGTCAGAATAATCATCTGATTGGTTTGAGCTACTTGCCATACCAAACGATCGCTACTATTTTTGACTAAGCCAACTTCCTCGAACCCAACGAAGCAAGTAGGTACAAGTTCAAGCCATCCCTCAGATGCGAGCGTACCCCAAAGCAGAGTTGCTTGTCCTCTTAAATTGTAGTCGATCAAAAAATTCATACTTTGGACTCAAGCCTGTCTTTCCAAGCTTGAAGTTTAGCTCGGAGAGTGTCTTGTCCTGGTTGCGGAGACTTTGCAGCAAGACGAGCAAAGTGTTCTCGATTGCGTTCTTCCCAGTATTGCCGATTGTCTTCGGCAATTAGCAAAACTTCTTGATACTCAGCAATCACTTCAGCTTGATGAGTTTCAATATACGAGAGAGCAGCATCAATTTGAGCATCCGTAAGACAGAGTTTTTCGCGAATCAGTTTTGCTGGATAGCCAGCAGTGAAATAGTCCATCACATCATAAAGCGTAATGCGCGTGCCTGCGATTGTTAGTCCCCGTTCTGTTCTCTCTATCGCTGACTCTTTATTGAATGCTGTTGCCATTATGAAAACTCCTGATCGGAAGTTACATTCATCCTATTCTAAATGAAAGCAGGATAGCTGCTAGAATCTCATCAGCAACTTCAAAGTACTGCTGCTGCGATCGCAATTTAACTGGGGTGCGATCGCGTTAGTTTTCAAGCACAATTAGTTTAGTTTAAAATCCATCCTCTTTTTAGAGTTTTTTATTTGGTAAATCAATGCGAAAAAAATTCCCATTTTTAGCTTCAACTAAAACGCCTATCTTGTTCTTAGAGTGTCCGCAGTATCCGCCTTCTCTATCTGTTTTTCCTGTTTCTTCAGCACAGCGATCGCCAAATTTATCAAACTGAATAACTCCTCCTTCAACAGCACTCCATTCTACGACAAAATTAGGCTCTGACAATACATTCTTTAGCTCGCTGCGGAGACAGCTATCGGTATCAAAGCGATTGAGCGTTAGCTTAATCCAATCCGAGCATGTTTCGGATGCTGCCTGCAAACCATGAGCCAGAGTTAAAGTAGCATCATATGCCATCGCTGTATTCCAGTTGACAGCACGTGAACCAAAGTATTTTCTGGCATCATCTTGTAAACGGGACAGTTCAGAGTTAGGATTACTTCTATGCCAAGGAACAGGAATTATGATACTCTTATTTACATCTTTAAGTGCTTTTACAACTTCTGGGTTATACATAGAGTCCGATCCAAAAAGAGGTACAGATGCCTCTTTAAGGATAGTTTTAACTACCTTATTCTTTGCTTTTTCAGAGCTTGGAACTAGTAGCAGTGCTTCTGCTTGTTTTCCTACTTCTTTTAAACAGTAATCAACCATAAAGTCATTACTTAGATCGCAGTCTTTGTTACTTGGTTCACCATTAATAACTTCATAGCCATCTCTCTTTCTGAATTGGTTAGTAAGTATCTCCTTATAACCTATACTATATGTATCATCGTCATGAACGATTGCTATCTTTTTAATTTTTGTATTATCGACAATGTATTCAAACAGTTGTTTTACTGCGATGCTATCATTAGAAGCAGTACGAAATACATGATCATTAAGAGTAACAGTATTTTCTGTCGGTTCAGAAGCTCTAGGAGATCTAATAGCAGTACTGAGAGGAGAAATAGCAATAACTCCATTTTTTTGATAGATTGTTCCAGCATGTTCAGTAGCAGTACTTGTAGAGTGTCCAATTACGCCCAAAATCGGTCTTTTTACTAAAAAATCGGCTATCTCTCGAGTCTTGTCGTCTTCTTTATTGTCATTTTCCAAGAAGCCGTCATCAGCAATGCCAACTATTAGTTTTCTTCCATCAATACCATTATCTTCATCATTCACCTTATACTGAGCTAGAGCAATGCCTCTCAAAGTTTCTTGTGCTTCAAAGACACCTTTATAATTACTTCTACTAATTGGAACACTTACAGCAATTCTAATAGGATCTTTTTCGCTCCGCTGAGCTTTGGCGTTATTTAAGTAAATATGCGCTTCTGGATCATTTGGACACTTCTGTCCATCAATATATTGACTGAATTGATCTTCAGCTTCGTCGAAGCCTTCTTGCGTCTTTTCACCGTAGCTTTGCGTGCCGTTTTTTTTAAGATCGAAGTTATTCCTACAACTCTCCTTTCTAGTAGCTTCTTCTGGGCTGTCTTTTGTGCCCAATGCAGCAAATGCTCCTTCTTTTTCTTTTTCTGTGATTAAAACATTCTCACCCCAACTAAAGCAGTCTCTATTACCATCTGGACATGGAAGGTAGTCAGGTTCAGAAAGCCTCAATCCAACTATTACAGCAAGTACATATGCTATGACTGTACCACTTACAAGCAGCAGTAAAAACTTTCGTGATTTAGGAGATAATGGTCGATCTAAATTGAAGAGTTTGAGTGCAATGGCAGTTATAAAAATTAGTAGCTCAATCGAGAAGAAAATAAAGGGATAATTTTTAGGTAAGGATGCTGTAATGAATTTCTCAAATAAAAATCTATCAATTATTAGGATGAAGATAAGAAGAGTACCAACTAATATTAATAAGTCAGACCATTGATTATTTCTAACAGAACTAACAATTGAATCGATAATTTTTCTTATTGATTCAGATATTTTTGAGAAATCGGGTGGTTCAAAACTCATAAATTCACGTGAGCTGAGGGCTTTGTATCAATATTTACCTTGACAATGAAAGCCAATTTCGTACTGAACAACTTTTTGTTATAACAAAGTGGTTGAGTAGAAATCGCCACTTACTGTAATTTAATCTTAACTAGTTTTTTCTTACTTAAGAAAAAAAGTTTACAGATAATCCTGAATTACTTTCTCCATCAAAAGCGATCGCACCTTACCTAAACTACATCCAAAAGACAGACTAGTAAAGAATTGTAGGGATTTCGGAACCAAGTAGCCGCATGAGCTATCACAGGAATACTGTGCGAGTAAAGCGAGGCGAACCGTGGTTAGGGGCGTGAGAATTTGGTGGCATTTCTTGCTAGTATTAACACTTATACTAGGTCTAGTAGGATGCGGTACGGCACGACTGTCGGAAAACGAACCATTACCAATAGTTGCACCGATTCCACCGCCACCATTACCTAATTGGATTGAACAAATTAGTCCGATTGGAGAAGCTGAAACAAAAGCCCAAATTCGGATTCGGTTTAAAGAGGCGCTAATTCCAGTTGAGAGTATAGATAGCAGCCAAGATATCTTAAAGAAATTTGAACTTTACCCGCCTTTACCAGGACAATTTCGCTTTCTCACGCCGCGCATGGTAGGATGGCAAGGCGATCGCGCTTTACCGAAAGCTACACGGGTTAGAATTACCCTGAAAGCTGGATTGGCAGATTTAAAAAATCATCGTTTAGATAAGGATCTGGCTTGGACTTTCAGTACTGAAGCAATTAAGTTATTCAACTTACCAGGAATCGAGCCTAATTCGGAATCTTCATCTGAACCTTTGGGTTTACAGCCAACGCTGAAATTTAGTTCTAATGTCGAATTAAATTTAGAGTCTTTATCAAAACAAGCGCAACTTGTAGCAGAGGAGAAAAAACAAAGCATACCGCTGAAAATTGCGTTGGAGAAACAGGAAGTTATCGAGGCAGATAATTCAGCTCAAGAAAAATTCGATCCTGCTAATTGTGATTGGAATTATACCATAAAGCCGCAACAAAATCTAGACAAAGCAACTCGTTATCGTTTAGAATTTGCCCGTGGTTTGCTGCCTTTACACGGAAATTTACCCAGTACATCTACTTTTGCAACTCAGGTACAAACTTACGCACCTTTAGCATTTAATAAAATTGAGTATATCGGACAAGCTGATGCTGGTGGGGCATACGGCAGATTTATTCAAGGTAGCCCCCAACTAATATTTAATAATGGTTTGGTAGCAGAATCTGCGATCGCCAATATTACAATTCAGCCAGCACCTAAAAAATTGCCTCGTTTGGTACAAGCTTACGAAGGTAATAATATAGTCAATCTCAATCCCTATGCTTTAGAACCAGCAACGACTTATACTGTTACTTTGGGTGCAAATCTTAAAGATAAGTTTGGGCAAACTCTCGGTAAACTAATTACTCAAAAATTCACCACAAGTGATGTTTCTCCCGATATTTGGGTTCCCACAGATTTGAATATCTTTCCTGATGGCAAAGATTTACAACTGAATATTAGCACGGTTAATTTACCTGAGTCGAGGTATAAAGCAGCCTATAAAGTCGTACAACCAGAAGATTTAGTTTATATTGATTCCGCCTATCCTAGAAGTGATGGTAACGATTTACTTCCTTCTCAGAGTTCTTGGCAAAAGTTTCCTGTTAAAGGACGCAAGAATCAATCGGTTGATACGACTGTTCCTCTACGAGAAAAACTGGGTAACTCTACAGGAATGTTAGCTTATGGCGTGCAGGCGCGCACTAATTCTTATAAGGAAAATGGTAAGCAGCAATGGCGCGAACCGACATTTTACGGATTAGTACAGTTAACTAATTTGGGTGTATTTAGTCAGTGGTTTCCCGATTCAGGTTTGATTCGAGTTCATCATCTTGCAGACGGTGCTGCTGTAGCGAATGCAAATGTTGAAATTTACGAATCTAAATTAGAGGCAAAATCTAGAATTGTACCCGTAGCTTGTGCAGTTGGGAAAACCGATTTGACTGGAACTTTACTGCTAAATCGTCAAGCTTTGCAAACTTGCACGGGAGGTGCAGAGTTTAATACACCACCTAAGTTACTCGTAATTGCTCGTGAAGGTCAAGACTGGACTTTTGCGCGGAGTGATGAGTATAGCGGTTCCTATGGCTATGGGATTGATGCGGGATGGAACAGCAACGAAATTGAATCGCGAGGTACGATTTTCTCAGATCGTCAATTATATCAACCAGGGGAAAAGGCTGAGTTGACTGGCGCAGCTTATTATCTACAAAATGGCGTTATCAAACAAGATAAAAATGTCTCCTATCAAATCACTCTAGAAAATCCGAACGGAGAAAAGATAGATTTAGGTACTCAAACTACAAATGAATTCGGGACGTTTTCCTTAGAAATACCTCTCAATTCCAGTCAACCTTTAGGATACTATTCAATCCGCGCTAAAGGTGAAAGTGGTGCAGAAATTTCTGGTGAATTTCGCATGGCTGAATTTAAACCGCCTAATTTTAAAGTAGAATTGGGTTTAGATAAAGAATTCGTGCTAACTGACGAAAAGATTACAGCTACAGCCCAAAGCAATTATTTCTTTGGTGCGCCTGTAGAAGGAGGAAAAGCACAATATTACGTCACTCGCAGCCAAACTAATTTTAATCCTCAAGATTGGGAACAATTTTCATTTGGACGACAGTGGTTTTGGCCCGAAGAAAGCCCTAATATTACTAGTGATGTATTGCGATCGCGTCAAGTTTTAGATGCAGCAGGGAAAAGCAGTCAAGTTGTTCCTGTAGCTAAGGATTTACCTTATCCGATGACCTATCGTGTAGACGTACAGATATCAGATGTTTCCAATCTATCTGTAGCTGATTCTCGCACATTTACGGCACTACCGAGCGATCGCCTCATTGGTTTGCAAAGCGATTTTGTCGCCGATGCTGGTAAATCTTTTCCCATTCAAGTTATCGTCACCGATCCTACAGGCAAAGCCGTGACAGGGCAACAAGTCCGCATCGAGTTACAAGAAATGAAATACAGCAGCGTTACCCAGGTGGTAGAAGGTAGCCAGACTCCTCACAATCAAGTGGAATATAAAACGGTAGCGCAAACGCAGACATCATCTAGCAATACTCCTCAACTTGTTTACCTGACTCCGCCAACATCCGGTTCTTACCGCATTCGCGCTAATTTTACCAATGCTAAAGATGAAAGCACTGCTACTGATACGCAGATTTGGGCGACGGGTGATAATGGGGTAAACTGGGGCGATCGCTACACGAACAATCGCTTAGAACTCAAACTGGATAAAGATAGCTATCAACCTGGGGAAACAGCCACAGTATTGATTCAGTCTCCCTATCCCGAAGCAGAATTATATTTGGCAGTTGTACGCCACGATACTCTATATCGCACGATTATTCCAGTTAAAGGTGGTGCGCCGCAAGTTCAATTTCAAGTCACCGCAGATATGTTACCAAACGCCGCAGTCGAAGCGGTATTGGTACGCCAGGGTACTCCCATATCTCAAGTCGAACCAGGAAGTTTAGAAAATTTGGTACGAATTGGGTTTGCACCTTTCAAAATTAATTTAGAAGATAAGTATTTAAAAGTGCAAGTGAAACCTGAAAAGCGATCGCTTGCTCCTGGTGAAGCGCAAACTGTTGAATTACAATTACAAGATGGAGTAGGAAACCCACTTCAAGGACAGTTTGCTGTCATGGTGGTAAATGAAGCCGTGTTGCAATTAAGCGGTTATCGACTACCAGATTTGGTACAAACAGTATACGCCGAACAACCAATTTCTACTCGCTTTGCCGATAATCGTCCCAATGTGGTTTTATCACCCCTATCATCTCCCCTCGATAAAGGTTGGGGTTACGGTGGCGGAAATTCGGCGGGATTGGCAAGTACCCGCGTGCGGACAAACTTTCAACCTTTAGCTTACTACAACGGCGCGGTGCAGACAGATGCAAGTGGAAAGGCAAAGGTTACGTTTAATCTACCCGATGATTTGACAACCTGGCGAGTCATGGCGGTTGCTACCGATGGCGATTTGCGCTTTGGTAATGGGGAAGAAACATTTATTGCGACTAAACCGCTATTATCTAATCCAATTCTGCCGCAGTTTGCTCGTATAGGCGATCGCTTTGATGCAGGTTTATCTGTCACCAATACTACAGGGCAATCGGGAACGCTAGCAATTCAAGGTACTGTAGATGGTTCCATACAATTTGCTGACAATAATTCAGGTGATTTATCAACTCCGACAAAATCCGGTACGAGTGCTTATCGTTTCCCCTTTGTTGCAAATCGTGCAGGCAAGTCAACAGTTAAATTTACCACGCAATTAAATGGTACAACCGATGCTTTCGCCGTACCGTTGGAAGTCAAACCGCTGGAAGTGACAGAACAAGTGGTAGAGTCGGGAGTAACTAGCGATCGCACTTCCATACCCTTAAATATAGATAACAATGTCGTGCCCGATGTCGGCGGATTAGAAATTTCTCTTGCTAGTACGCCAATTGCTAATATTACCGCGCCAGTTAAACAAGTTCTAGATGAAGAACAGTTACCCTTTTTAGAACCAGCCGCCAGTCAACTTGCGATCGCGGCAAATTTACAAATTCTTTCCCAACAATACGGGCAAACGGTAACTAATTTCAACCCCAGTCAACAAGCAAAAGCTTTAGAACGCTTGCAAAAACTCCAGTTACCCGACGGCGGCTTTGCTAGCTTACCTGGCGAGAAAACATCAGATCCTTTTGTTTCGCCTTATGCAGCATCAGCAATTGCTACAGCCCAAACCGCAGGATTCGAGCTTAATGCTAAAATGGTGCGTCAGCTGAAAATATACCTGCAAAAACTCCTAGCAAATCCTAGTCAATACGATTTTTGTAAAGAGTCGCCTTGTAAAGAACGAGTACGCTTAGAAGCAGCGATCGCACTATCGGAATTAGGCAACAAACAGAATGATTTTCTGGCCGATATTTATCACGGACGCGATCGCTTCGATCTCGTTACCAAAATTAAATTAGCACGATACCTGCATCTATTTCCAGAATGGCAGCAAGAGGCGAAAATTCTGACGGATCGATTGCACGAGATTGTGTATGAAACCGGACGCAGTGCCGTGGTAAACTTACCTTCCGGTTGGCAGTGGTTGAATTCTCCTACCACAAGTCAAGCCCAAGCCTTACGATTATTTATCGATACTAAGGCAAAGCCTGAAGTTTTAGCTCGATTGTTGCAAGGACTCTTGGCGTTGCGAAGGGAAGGAACTTGGCAGACAACCTATGATAATGCTGAAGCACTCACCGCTTTGGTGCAATATATGCGAGTAGAGACGTTACATGTAACGTCTCTACAACCCACACCACCTAACTTTACAGCAAACGTGCAACTAGGAGGTAAAAACTTAACTGCAACTCAATTTGAAGGCTACCGCAAACCCAGTGTAGATATTTCCGTACCGATGACTCAGCTACCCCGTGGGCAAAAAAATTTAAATCTAACTTTGAAAAAATCCGGTCGCGGGATGCTACACTACCTACTTGCCTATCGCTATCGCCTCCAAGGAGAACAACCAGGGCGCTTAAACGGACTCAGAATCACGCGAGAAATTCGTCCGGCTAACGAAACAAAGGCATTGCGGCGAATTGGTTTGTATGCCCCTACCGAACCCTTGACAGTTCCAGTCGGACAAGTGTTTGATATAGGTTTAGAAATAATTAGCGATCGCCCTGTGGATCGAGTTGTAATAACAGATCCTCTTCCCGCCGGATTTGAGGCTGTCGATACGAGTTTTCAAACTGCTACGCCCTACTTCCAACCGCAACAAGATAGCTGGGAAATTGGCTATCAAACAATATACCGCGATCGCGTGGTAGCTTACAGTGACAAACTCGAACCTGGAGTCTATCAACTCCATTATCTCGCGCGATCGGTCACTCCAGGCACGTTTCTTTGGTCTGGTGCAGAAGCGCATTTACAATATGCCCCAGAAGAATTCGGGCGTTGTAGTTCCTCTCGGTTGGTGATTCAAGATTCGCAGTGAGATTTTTACTCTCCATCTACCCCAAAAACAACTTGTACGCCGGATTTTGGCTTTCATCCCAATAATTCAATCCCAGCGTATCGAGAAACGCCTGCCACTGTTCCATTTCCTGGGGCGGAACTTGCATTCCCACTACGGCGCGTCCGTAGTCTGCCCCGTTGTTGCGGTAGTGAAACAAGCTAATATTCCAATTGGGACTCATGGAACCAACAAATTGCATCAATGCCCCAGGACGTTCGGGAAACTCAAACCGATAGAGTAATTCGTTGCTAGCTAGGGGAGATCTTCCGCCTACCATGTGGCGCAAGTGTAATTTTGTCAGTTCGTCATCGGTTAAGTCAATGGTTTTCAACCCCGCCGCTTCAAAGTTAGCTACCATCTTGGCTGCATCGGCGCGATTTTCAATTTGTACGCCGACAAAAATATGCGCTTCTTTTTCGTCAGCAATCCGATAGTTAAACTCAGTTAAATTGCGCTTGCCAATACATTCGCAAAACTGCCGCAGACTGCCCCTTTGTTCGGGAATTGTCACGGCAAAGATGGCTTCTCGACGTTCGCCTAACTCTGCACGTTCGGCTACAAACCGCAGGCGATCGAAATTCATATTAGCACCGCAGGCGACAGCGACTAAAGTTTGTCCCTGAATTTGTTCGCGTTCTGCATAAGTTTTAGCAGCCGCGATCGCTAATGCCCCAGCAGGTTCTAAAATCGATCGCGTATCTTCAAATACGTCTTTAATTGCGGCGCAAGTATCATCTGTATCCACCAAAATGATGTCATCGACATACTGTTGGCACAACCGAAAGGTTTCTTCCCCGACTTCCCGTACCGCTACCCCATCGGCAAATAAGCCGACTTGAGGCAACCTTACCCTTTTTCCAGCTTTAAGAGACTGATACATCGCATCAGCATCTACAGGTTCTACGCCGATAATTTTGATTTCAGGGCGCAACCTTTTCACATACGCTGCAATTCCCGAAATTAAACCACCACCCCCAATTGCCACAAAAATCGCGTGAATCGGTTGTTGGCACTGTCGTAAAATTTCCATCCCAATCGTACCCTGTCCGGCAATCACATACGGATCGTCGAAGGGATGAATAAACGTCATGCCTTTTTCTGCTTCTAATTGACGGGCATGAGTATAGGCATCATCGTATGTATTCCCATGCAATATAACCTCTCCCCCATGAGATCTGACTGCATTTATCTTCACCTGGGGAGTCGTCACGGGCATGACGATAATAGCGCGAGTTCCCAACTGGCGGGCTGCAAGCGCAACTCCTTGGGCGTGGTTTCCGGCAGATGCAGCAATGACACCCTGTGCCAACAACTCCGGTGCCAGTTGTGCCATCTTGTTATAAGCCCCCCGCAATTTGAAGGAAAAGACTGACTGCATATCCTCTCGCTTCAGCAGGAGTTTGTTGTTTATTCGAGTTGAGAGATTTGCAGCGTATTCTAGTGGAGATTCCTGGGCGACATCGTAGACGCGGGCAGTCAGAATTTGGACGAGATAATCGCAGTACATGGGGGGAGGCGAACAAATACCTATGAATGATAATTTTACGGCACTAGCGTCCCGATATTAGAGTCGATTAGCGATCTCGCTGCTAATCTAGAAAAGTAAGGCTTCTCCAGGGTTTTGCATTAGATCGTTTTTTGAACCATTTTTATCCAAAAGCTATTTCTTAGCTACCTAAACGCTGTCATTTGAATTAAATCAACATTATCATGGCTGAAACTTACTACTTTGTTAAAGATTTAATTAACGATTTAGAAAGGGGTAGAATTAGAATTCCTTCTTTTCAAAGGGGGTTTGTTTGGGACGCAGAGCAAGTTGCCTGTTTTATAGATAGTATATACAAAGGTTTTCCCTTTGGTTCTGTTTTACTATGGAGAACAAAAAACCCTTTGCGAACAGCCAGAAATCTTGGTCCATACAAGCTTCCTAATAACGACCAGAATATCCATTCACTCAAAACCTAGCTCTCAAAATCACGCAGAATTTCATCTGGTAATGGAGCGTTAAAATTAGGAGGAACTGTAAACTCTCCGGCACAAAGCGCAAATGGACGCGGAGATTTTTTTTGTTCGGATACCTGCTGTGTTCTACGAGCTTTGGCAAACAGCAGAAAATCTAAAACCTCCTCAAGCAAAACATCTGGAGTTTGAGCGATTTCGTTAAGCAGTTGTTCTCTTGCAGCCATTGTCGTTCTCTACTCTTTTCCTTGTTACTTTCATTCTCCTATATTAATACTCTAGTTTTTCTTGCTACTCTTGGGGAGAGTTACTAATTCAAGAGAGTGCTTTCACTCTACACTACGCGATCGCGGGTAGAGCGAGCCTCAAGTAGAAAGGCTCGGTACTTACTATAGGAATCCAGTTTGATTTATAAACTTACTCGTGAAGACGGGCAACAGGCAATAGAAAATATTAAATTACTGAGCTGTTTTCAAAAATCAAATATAAATCCTATAGTTGAAATGATAGTACAAATTACTATTAAACATTTTTGACTAAAATCTCTTCTGCTAGTTGAAAGTTGACGGGCGTACCAAAGAAATACCCCTGCGCTTCGTCACACCCCAACTTTTTTAATACAGCTAGTTGATGAGATGTTTCTACTCCTTCGGCGATCGCTTTAATTCCTAAAGTGTGAGCTAGAGTAATAATTGTCCTCACTATTTCACAATTCTTGCCTTCCGCATCAATCGGACTGACAAAAGAGCGATCGATTTTCAGTGCGTCTATTGGAAAACGATGTAAATAACTTAAAGAGGAATATCCCGTGCCAAAATCATCAATACTGAGTTGAATGTTTTGCTCTTTAATTTGGAAGAGAAGTTCGATCGTCTTTTCTCCTCGATCCATTAGCATAGTTTCAGTCAGTTCTAACTTGAGATTTTTTCCATTTAAACCAGTACGATCCAGAATTTTAGCTAACTTATCTACTAGATCGAATTGCTGAATTTGCTTGCTGGAAAGATTGACACTAATATATAAAGATGTCGTAGCAAATTTTTGCTGCCAAATATATAACTGTTGACAAGCTTCCTGTAAAATCCATTCACCAATCGGTACAATTAAGCCAGTTTCTTCGGCGATCTCAATGAAATCTCCTGGATCGATCAATCCCATTTTTGGATGTTGCCAGCGTAATAAGGCTTCAAAACCCGTCAATCTCCCAGTTGCGACAGAGATAATTGGTTGATAGTGTAATAGAAACTCTTGACGTTCCAAGGCATAACGCAAGTCTATTTCTAGTTGTGAAAGATGCAACGTTCTGTCGTACATTTCGCGATCGAAGATTGCATAACGTCCTTTTCCTAAAGCTTTAGCGCGATACATCGCAATATCGGCATCCCGCAGTAACTCATTGACAGTTTGATAAGCTACCGAACCAAAAACAATACCAATACTAGCCCCAATATAGACTTTACATTCACCTAAATGAATTGGAGCAGTTAGTTTCTCTAACAATCGTTCGGCAATTGCGATCGCGTCTTGAGTATCTTGTAGATCTTCTAATAAAATAGTAAACTCATCTCCACTCAAACGCGCTACAGTATCAACCTCGCGCGAGCATTCTTTCAGGATATGAGAGATCGCAATTAATAGGCGATCGCCGACAGCATGTCCCCAACTATCATTAATAATTTTGAAGCGATCGAGATCGATAAATAAAACGGCACACAAATAATCTTTATTTCTGGTAATACGATGTAGAGCTTTTTGTAAATGCTCCATAAATAAAGTTCGATTGGGCAAACCTGTTAGAGCATCATGTAAAGCTTGATAAAATAGCTTTTTTTGAGTTTGTTTGTGCTTGACGATTTCTCGATCTCTTTGCTGAATAACTTCTTCTAATTGTAGAGTTCTTTGTCGAACTTTTTGTTCTAGAGCGTTATTTAATTGATAAATTTCTGCCTTTGCTGCCTGTAAAGCTAATTGATGTTGGATGCGGACTACAACTTCTTCAATTTGAAATGGCTTTGTGATATAGTCTACTCCACCAACTGCAAAACCTTTAACTTTATCGAAAACATCATCTAGCGCACTTAAAAAAATTACAGGAATATGACTCGTTGAAGAATCTAATTTTAGCTGTTCGCAAACTTCATAACCATCCATTTCTGGCATTTTAATATCTAATAAAATGAGATGAGGTGGATCTTTTTTAGCTGTAAGTAATGCCATAGCACCATTTTTAGTACAGCGAACTTTATAACCTCTTTCTATTAAAGCTGTAGATAAAACTCTCAAATTATCAGGAGTATCGTCAACAACTAAAATGTCGGCACAATGATAATTTAATTGAGCGTTATTCATAAATTAGCTGCGGTTTGAGCGAAATTCATAATCCGGTCAAAATTAAATTCACTAACTTCTTTTTGAATCGATTGAGCTAATGCTTGATATTCTTCTGGTATTTGAGACACTAATTGAGCAATTTGCTCTTCGTCAATCAAAGCCGCAGCTTCTGAGAGGTTCATCAGCCATTCATTCGACATAACGGCTAAAGCTTCAGCTGTCAATTTTTCAACAGTTGAAGCTTCAGAAATATTTTTAGAGCAAATTTCTTCATATATATACCGTACGCCTAAAAATTGAGCCATTTTGTCAAAAATGACTTCTTCATGAAAAGGTTTGCGGACAAAATCATCGCAACCAGCCGAAAGAACAATAGCTTTCTCTTCTTCAAGAGTGCTAGCGGTAAGAGCAATAATTGCAGTAGCTTGTCCTTGGAGATGTGATTTAATTTGTTGAGTCGCATCATAACCGTTCATGACTGGCATTCGCATGTCCATCCAAATCAAATGCGGTTGCCATTGCTGCCATATTTTGATTGCGTCTTGTCCGTTAACTGCTTCTTTAACTTGGAAACCAATTGGTTGTAATAATTTTAGTAAAAGCTGGCGATTCTCCCAGCGATCGTCTACGACTAAAATCCGATATTTCTGTTGATTTGGTTGGATTCCAACAACTCTATAAGTTCTTTTTTGCTCGACGGCTTTACTAACATCGCTTTCTAAAGCTTGGATATTAAATTGAAAAACTGTACCTTTTCCTAGTTCGGAGTTAACAGTAATCTTGCCTCCCATCAATTCGACAAAACTTTTGGTAATAGGTAAGCCTAAACCAGTTCCTTGTTGAGATTGTTTACCTGTTTCTGTTTGAACAAAAGCTTCAAATACACTATTAATTTCTGTTGGTGCAATACCTGCACCAGTATCAGCAACTTCAAAGTGAAGAGTTATGAGTTGTTGATTGTTGGCTATTGGTTGCCGATCGCCTGCTAATTCTACTCCTAGAGTGACGCTACCAACTGAAGTAAATTTAATTGCGTTACCCAATAAATTAATTAAAACTTGCCGCAGTTTCTTGTCGTCAGTTTTGATATATTGAGGGAGATTGTTGCTGCGCTCGATTGTTAACTGTAACCCTTTAGATTCTGCTCGTAGTGCCAACATCTCTTTAATCGAGTCTAATAAGACATATAAGTCGAAGTCAGTGGGATAGAGAGTCATTTTTCCTGACTCAATTTTGGCTAAATCTAATACGTCATTGACCAGCGAGAGTAAATGTTCGCCACTCCGATTGATAATTCTGAGGCTTTCCTGTTGCCGATCCGTTAAAGAAGGTTCTCGATTCATCAATTGGGAAAAACCGAGGATGGCGTTGAGAGGAGTCCGTAGTTCGTGACTCATGTTCGCTAGAAATTCACTTTTAGCGCGATTAGCTAGTTCTGCCGCAGTTTTAGCGTGTTGTAGTTCTACAGTTCTTTTCTCTACTCGCAGTTCGAGTTCATCGTTAGCTGTTGCTAATTCTTGATTCGCCTTATCTAATTGCTCGTTGATTCGGACAACTTCCTGGTTTTTGCGATCGAGTTCTTGATTGATTCGAGCTAAATTAGCAAAAGATGCTTGTAATTGTTGCGCCATCTCATTGAAAGAGCGTGACAATACTCCTATTTCAAGGATCTTTTTCACGTCCACTTGTTGGTTTAAATCTCCTTGAGCGATCGCCGCAGAGGCTTTACTTAAGCGTAGAATTGGTTGACTAATCCAACGAGAGGTAAGTAACCCCAACCAAATTGCTACTAATAATGTTAAAAAACAGAGAAAAAATGTTGTTCGGTTGTTGGCATGAATTTGTCCCATGAAATCTGATTCGGGTATGGTAGTTACGACTAACCAATTCAACCCAAAGCCATCTTGCCAAGGGACTACGCGAACGAACTGAAGTTCGTCTTGTAATTTAAAACTTAGTTTTTGTTCGCCTTTAATTCTTTGGAAATTACCGAAATTGTGTTTCAAATACTTGGCTGTTGCTCGAATTTGAGCGTCATTAATATCAAGAGCGCTGAGTCTTTTAGCTATACCATTAACTAGGGTAAAAGGTTTTTCCGTACTAGAGGAGGCAATGAGTAACCCATCACGTTC
Organism: Chroococcidiopsis cubana SAG 39.79; assembly: GCF_003991895.1. Taxonomy (NCBI): domain Bacteria; kingdom Bacillati; phylum Cyanobacteriota; class Cyanophyceae; order Chroococcidiopsidales; family Chroococcidiopsidaceae; genus Chroococcidiopsis; species Chroococcidiopsis cubana. The sequence continues at coordinate 2,641 of NZ_RSCK01000070.1, read as the reverse complement.
GATCACAAAAACTTTGGCTGATGGAGTAAGTTTAAGTTGTTTTAAGAAATCATTAATACCAACTAAAAGTAGATCGACTCCAATGACACCGAAAAGTTGATTTTTATTATTGTAAATAGGACTAGTAGCAGTAATAGATATGTATCCTGCTAAATTTTCGCTATCCCAGTTAGCTACTGAACTCCAGACTGGTTTTCCTGCCTTGACTGCGTTCTGATACCAAGCTTCTGTTTGAGGGTTGTAGTCATCGTAGACTACTGCTATTTGAGTGCGATTGCCTCGCTCGTCTGTAGCGTATGTATATGTTCTCCAGTCAGTAGCAGCAGATAGTTCATCAATAGTAACTCCCCGTCCTGCTAAAAATCTTCCTGCACCGGCATATTCTCCCGTAGTCAGTGTATAGGCACTGTAAGCTAGTTCTGGATAAGTTTGTAGTTGTTTCCAAAAATAACGTCCTGTTGTCTTGAAGTCTTTTAAATCTAATAATCCTAACGCGACCGCGTCATGATTAATCTGATTAATTTTTTGAGGAGTGTCTAAATAACCAGTGAGATGTTCGGACACTAGGTTGCCACTTTTATCCATTAAGCGATCGACAAGAGCGTTCACCGCTTGCTGACCGTTTTTAAACGAAAAATAACCCACTAATCCTACTGCACCAACAATTTGTAACACAAAAGGTAATATCAAGACTAATCGTAGGGGCAGTCCTCTAAAGCTTTTAGCTCTGGAAATATCTTGCTCTTGTGGTGATGCGGTTGGGCTAAACAATTTCATAGTTATCTACTGAGAGTAGGAGCATTAAGAGTGAAGGAATGAGCTTGCTAGCTTTAAATTGCTCAAAAATGTTCTTAAAATAACATTAGTCAGAGTAAGATGCGATATATATATATCTGTGTAATTAAATACTATTTCTTCTAAAAACAATTAACGTCTGCTTAGGTTATTTGAAAGAATTGAAAATGCAATACTTGAGACTACCGTTATAACTTTATGATAGAAACACTAATTATTATAATCGCGATCGCCTTCATCATTACCGGGATTTTCATTCATCCTATTCTAATAAAAAAACGTCGCCGTTACTATAAGCAGCTTCCTTTTCCTATACTGTGGAATGCAGTAATTGAAGATAATTTACCAATTTATTATTGTCTTTCCAAAGGCGATCGCCAGCGCTTGCAAGGACACATTCAAGTATTCTTAGCAGAAAAACAATTTATTGGTTGTAATGGTTTGCTAGTGACAGAAGAAATGAAAATAACGATCGCTGCTGTTGCTTGCTTACTTTTACTCAATGAAAGAGGCGAATACTTCTTAAGGTTGCGCACTATTTTCATCTATCCCAGGACGTATTTTGTCAATGAGATCGCAAAAACTGGAAGTTATATTGTAGAAGAACAGCGCGTCGCAAGATTGGGAGAGTCTTGGACGAATGACCAATTAGTCTTATCTTGGGAACAGGTACAATACGATACTCGTAACTGGCAAGACGGTCGCAATATCGTACTGCATGAGTTTGCCCATCAGTTAGACCAGGAAGATGGTGAAGCTGAAGGCGTACCCATTTTGCCACGAAAATTAGATTATCCGATTTGGATGCAGGTGATGACAGCAGCGTATCAGCAACTTTGTCATGACGTACAACGAGGTAGAAAAACTGTTATAGATAGCTATGGAACGACAAATCCAGCCGAGTTTTTTGCCGTCGCTACAGAAACTTTTTTTGAAAAACCGCACCAATTACAGAAACAGCATTCAGCACTTTACAAATTATTGCAAAGTTATTATCAACTCGATCCCGTGCAGTGGGTTTAAGGTTATGACAATTTTTAGGGTGCGTTAAACAACGCACCCTACTAGCTTTCACGTAGAAGAAGTCATAGCTGCGCTGTCAGAACGACCAACACCAAAAATGCCCTTCCACACTTGTACTAATCTGTAAACAGACGATCGCCGTTCGATTCCCAAGGCGCGATCGTAGCTAGCATAACACTGCTCGTAACGCCCTAAATAATTTAAAGCTACGCCTTTAAATAACCAAGCCTGTTTGTCTTTAGGGTTAATTGTCAAAGCGCGATCGCAATCTGTCAGCGCTGCTTCATTCTGTCCTAAATGAATCAATACAACTGCTCGCATCACTAAAGCGGTAGGATTGTCCTCATAAATTGTTATGGCTCGATTTAGGTAATTTAATGCTTCTGTATGTTTACCTAAATTGGCTAACTGAGTCCCCTTTTGCTGCCAAATCTTAGCAACTTCAACAGCAGATGGAAATTCATCAATTGAGTTCAATTTATTATTAGTCGTTGCGGTCATAAAAGTTGTTTAGTAAATGCAGGTTTGGAGTTTTTAACAAAACAGTAAGTACTTATATTTGCATCTCAAGGTTCGATTCAAACATCAAAAAAGTGATTTTCGCTACTTAAAATCAACATATTTCATTTTCTCTCTATCAAGTTTAGAGAAAATACTGAAACCACTATGAACTTTTGTTAAAGAGCGATCGCAACTATGACCTATTCAATGCCCGAGTGGAACTCATATACTCAACATTTACAGTAAGAGGCTATTCATAAAGTAAATCTTAAACGAGGCAAAAAGGAGAAAAATCAACTGTAGGATGCTCTATTAAGGATTC